>CAIUGU010000143.1 GCA_903898785.1 uncultured Pseudomonadota bacterium
CCGGAGCCAGCGAAAAGCGTGGTTTTCACTGGCTCCCGAAATCAACGAGTTATCTCTCGTCGATTTCGCCGAGTCATCCATGACTCGGAGCAACAGGGTGCTGCAAAGGGCTTTGCATCAGCCTGTTAAGGCCTCGCAAGCTTTGGGGTTGCCCTTCCGCCGTTACTGAACGCGCGGGGTCGACGGCGGCGATGGAGGCGCGGGCGGCCGCGGCATCGACACCTGGTAAAGCATGCCGTTGGGGTCGCGCACCCAGCTGCTGCGTGCATCCGCGGGCAGCGTGATCGACGTCTCGCCCGTCCCGATCGTGCCGCCGTTCGCTTTCGCCGCTGCAATCACGCCGGGGAAATCCTGCACGGTCACCGGCATGATCGGCCCGCCCGGATCCTGCACGCGATGCCGCACCGGGTGCTGGTTGGGCCCCGTGAACTCCTGGAAGCGGATCTCCGAGCCCGCGCCCGGGAACGTGCCCCGCGCCATGCGCACGGTCTTCAGCGACTTGTCGTTGAACAACTTGATCATCGAATCCGGTGGCGGGGTCGCCTTGCCCGGCGCCGGCATGGTGAATCCGAAGGTGCGGTTGTAGAAGTTGACCGTCTGGTCGAGGTCCTTGACCGTCAGGTAGAAGCTGACGTTGCCGAGCTTTGCAGGCGCCTGTACCGGCGTGGCACCGCCCTCCACGAACTCGATGATGAAGCCGTTGTGCTCCCGAAGCATGACGGCGCGGTTCTTCGTGCCGTCGGCGCCCGTCCTTTCGATGGGGCCACCGCCTTCGGTCAGCACCGTCAGCCCGAGCTTCTTCGCGCCGGCCACCAGCCCGTCGATGCCCCTCACGTTGATCGCCAGCATGATCTCGCCCGGATCCTGGATGCGTGGCTGCTGCGGGTTCACCTTGACCCCGTGCCACTGCACGAGCTCGAGCTTCCATCCTCCTCCCGGCACCTGCAGCACAACCGTCTGCAACAACGCGCCGGGTTCGTCGACCAGCTGCTTCATTTCACGCGGTGCGGCGGGTGGCGTGACCACTTCCATGCCGAGCAGGTCGCGGAACACGGTGAGCGACTGCTCCAGGTTCGCAACATTCAAATGCAGGAAGCTGGCCGTGAGCGTGCGGGGCCCGGCGGGTACGGCGGCAGCCGCAGGAGCCTGGGCATGCACAACAGGGGCGGCAGCGAACCCGACCAGCGCGGTGAGGCAGGCCGCCCGCAGTGTTCGAGGCAGCCATTGAGTCTTCGGGGATTCCATCGTGGGGCTCCGTTCTGTTTCTAGTGATCGCGGGACCCTCGCGGGTCGTGCCGATGCTACTACGACGCACGAATAACGTCTCTCACCGCCCCTCATGCGCGCCCTCGTGGTGCATTGCGGCGCATTGAAGTGCGCGCGACGGCGTGAATTTCCGCTGATTCAGCGGTGTTCCGGCTTTGGCACGAAGCTTGTAGCTCGCAGGGCATGACGCAACCCTTCTCACGACGCGCGTTCCTGCAGCTGGCCGGCGCGCTCGGCGGTTCCGCGGCGGTGTACCGGACGGCCTACGGGCTCGGCCTGATGCCCGCGGGCGCAAGCCCGGGACGACCGGACCTCGCGCCGCTATCGAAGGCCGGCCGCAAGTCCGTCCTCATCCTCGGTGCGGGCATTGGCGGACTGACCGCCGCCTACGAGCTCAGTCGCAAGGGCTACGACGTGCAGGTCCTCGAAGCTTCGCACCGCGCTGGCGGTCGCAATCTCACGATACGCAGCGGCGACCTCGTCGACGAAGTCGGCCGGCCGCAGGTGTGCCGCTTCGATCGCGACCCGGACCTCTACTTCAATGCCGGGCCGGCCCGCATTCCAGGCCATCACACTGCCCTGCTCGGCTACTGCCGCGAACTGGGCATCGAGCTCGCGCCGTTCATCAACGAGAACCGCAATGCCTGGGTACAGGACGACTCGACGAACGGCGGCAAACCGTTGCGCAACCGCGAGTACGCCACCGACACGCGCGGGTTCGTTGCCGAGCTGGTCTCGAAGTCGATACACCCGGCCCAGTTCGACGCCGACCTGAGTCCGGAGGATGTCGCGCGCCTCAGGGAGTTCTTTCGCCAGTTCGGCGAACTGGATGCCGACTTTCGCTACAAGGGCTCGTCGCGCGCGGGGCTTGCCACCCACGACTACACAAGCCCCTCCGAACTCAAAGTGCCTGCGAGCTTCAAGGACCTGCTGCACTCGCCGATCATGTCGACGTTGAACTTCGGCGACAGCTACGACCAGTCGGCGATGCTGATGGAACCGGTCGGCGGCATGGACCGCATCGTCGCCGGCTTCATGGCCAAGGTCGGCCGCCTGGTGCGGACTCATGCGGTGGTCGAGAAGATCACGCTCAAGGACCGCAGCGTCGAGGTCGTCTATCGCCACAATGGCCGCACGCAAGTGGCAACCGCGGACTACTGCCTGAACAGCATCCCGTCGCACCTGCTCGCAGGGCTCGAGCACAACTTCCCGGCCGATTACGCAACAGGGCTCGCCGCCATCCCGCGCGGCAAGCTGTCGAAGATCGGCCTGCAATCCCGGACCCGCTTCTGGGAGCGCGAAGGCATCTACGGCGGCATCTCGTGGACGATGCAGGACATCACGCAGATCTGGTACCCGGCCCATGGCATCCATCGCCAGAAGGGCGTCGTGCTCGGCCTCTATAATTTCAACGATGCCGTCGGCGAGAAGCTCGGCCGCCTCACCCATGAGCAGCGCATGGAACTCGCGCTGTCACAGGGCGAGAAGGTCCATCCGGACTATCGGTCACAGATCGAGAGCGGCGTCAGCGTCGTCTGGCATCGCATGAACCACATGCTCGGATGTTCGGCCCGCTGGAGCGAAGGGTTGCGCAAGCAATGGTATGCGCGGCTGCAGGCACCGGTCGGCAACCACTATCTTGTCGGCGACCAGATGAGCTACCACCCGGGTTGGCAGGAGGGCGCCATTCATTCGGCGTTCCATGCCCTAGCCGACATAGACCAGCGCGTTCGCGCGAGCCAGGCGCAGGTGCCCGCATGAGACTGTCCTCACGGCTCGCGGTCGTGGCGGCGGCCTGGTTGCTGGTCGTCGCGTTCTCCGCGATCGCCGCCGAAGTCGATCCCGGGCTCTGCACCTTGTGTCATGGAGCCGATACGCGCGGCAACGCGGCAGTTCGCGCCCCCCGCCTCGCCGGCTTGCAGCCGTGGTATCTGAGTGCGCAGATCAAGGCCTATCAGGCGAATCTGCGCGGCACGCATCCGGCGGACGTCCCAGGCAACGAAATGCGGTTCATCGCAGCCGCACTGACCGATCAAGCCGCCGTGGACAAAGTGCTGTCGCAGTTCAGCAGGAGCTCGCCCTCGATGCCGAGCCCGACCATTGCCGGCGATGCCACTCGGGGCGAGCAGCTCTATGGTACCTGTGCCGCCTGCCATGGCGGCCGCGGCGAAGGCAACGAGGCGGTGAAGGCGCCCGCATTGGCCGGCGGATCGGACTGGTACCAGCTGGCCCAGTTGCGTAACTTCACGCAGGGACTGCGCGGCATGGAACCGGCCGACCTCGCGGGACAACAGATGCGCGCGGCAGCAAGCGGGTTGCCCGATGCGCAAGCGGCTGCAGATGTCGTGGCCTATATCAGCACGTTGCGTTGAGTCAGAAGCCCCTCCCAAAGGAGACGCCCGATGCGAATTCCCCATGAAGATCGTCGAGCCGCATTGCGAAGTGCCAGATGGATTGCAGCAGTCGCACTCCTGCTGGCCGTTGCCCACGCGACGCTGGCCGCCGAGATCACGCACTATCCGCTGGCCGGTGGTTCCAAGTTCCCGATCGCGCGCGCAGTCGAAGTCCCTGCCGGAAGCACGCTGGTCTTCCATAGCGGCACGACACCCGGCCCTGCCAACGCCTCTGCCCCGGCAGGCACTGCCGCTTACTGGGGCGACACCAAGGCGCAGACGTTGAGCGTGTTCGCACGCATCAAGGAATCACTGGATTCGCTCGGCCTCGGATTCGGCGATGTCGTGTCGATGACCGTCTATCTCGTGGGCGACCCTGCACTGGGCGGCAAGATGGACTTCAACGGCTTCATGGAAGCCTACTCGCAGTTCTACGGCACGCCGGCGCAACCTCGCCTGCCGTCACGCAGTACTGTCCAGGTCGCAGGCCTCGTGCAACCCGGCATGCTGGTCGAGATCGAAGTCACGCTCGCTCGCCCTCCCAGGTAATCCCGTCGTCTCCTTGAGACAGTCGCTCCTCGTACGGCTCTGGTAGAGTCGTGGTAGCGCATCGTTCAAGACATCCGCACTCCGGCGGATGGTTCGCGATGTCCTGCGCGAGGGGGAACAATGAAAGGATTCCAAACGTTGCTGCTGGCTGCAGCATTGTCGTCCACGGGCGGCGCATACGCGGCCAGCCTGCTGGATCTCATCAAGCCGAAGACGGGGACGACAACGGCAGCGGCCCTGCCGCTGACGCAGGACCAGATGGCGGGCGGCCTGAAGGAAGCGCTGGGCAAGGGTGTCACGCAGGCGGTCACGACCCTCGGCAAGCAGAACGGGTTTCTTGGCGACGCGGCCGTGAAGATCCTGATGCCGCCGAGCCTGCAGAAGGCCGAGAAGGCACTGCGCACGGTGGGCCAGGGCGCGCTGGCAGACGAGTTCATCACCTCGATGAATCGCGCCGCAGAGCAGGCCGTCCCCGAAGCCGCCGCTGTCCTCGGCGATTCGATCAAGCAGATGTCGATTGCCGACGCGAAGTCCGTACTCACCGGCGGCAACACCGCCGCCACGGAATACTTCCGCCGCACCAGCGAGGGCACGCTCCGCGAACGCCTGCTGCCCATCGTGAAGTCCGCCACCGAGAAGGCCGGCGTCACGAACTCGTACAAGCAGATGAGCACGCGTGCAACCAAGGCGCTCGGCCCGCTGGGCGGCGCCGTGCTCGGTGCCCAGATGCCCGACCTCGATACGTACATCGCCAACAAAGCGCTCGACGGACTCTTTCTGAAGATCGCCGAGCAGGAGACGCTGATCCGGCAGAATCCGGTGGCGAGGACGACGGAGCTGTTGAGACAGGTGTTTGGGGCCAAGTAGGGATTGCGACCGGCCGACTGTTTCGGCAAGGGGGCCTGCCGGCAAGTAGGACTACCGTCAGGTGGGACTGCCGTCAGGTCAGAAGGCGAAGTCCGAGCGACCGGCCGACTTCGTACCCTGGTTAGGGCATAAATCGGCAAATGGCCTCCGGCGAATGGCCAACTCTGTTGGCAAATGGACTATCGTCAGGTCAGAAGGGATCAAGAAAGCGACCGGCGGGCTTTGCCCGCAGGAAGGCCTGCCGGCAAGTGGCCCCTACGAGGCTAAAGGGCTACGCCAAGTAGGACTGCCGTCAGGCCAGCGGCGGATCACAATCGGATTCTGGCTTGGCGAAAGCCCTACTTGGCGGCAGTCCTACTTGGCGTAGCCCTGCTTGGCGAGAGCCCATCGGGCTTCAGGGGCTACTTGGCGGCAGCCCGGCCTTCTTCCGCGCCTTCCTTCTTCTCCATCACCGCCCGGAACACCTCCGACGACTCCATGGTCATGAGCCAGGCCTTGAGGAGCGGCAAGCCGGTCAGCACGGTCTCATCCGCGCGCGAGAACTGCCTGACGAACGGGAAAATCGCGATGTCCGCGAGCGACGGCGTGTTTCCAAACAGGAGCCCGTGCTTCGCGAGTCGGACTTCAAGCGGCAGGAGCAGCTTCACGGCTTCCCCGCGGTGGTAGGCGGGATCGGTGCCGGGATAGCGGTTCGCGTACTTGGCGCGGTCGAGATGGAACTTGAAAGGGCCATCGTTGGTGGCGATGAACTCGTCCATCTGCCCGCCCGGAGCGAGCCACTGCTCCGGATCGTGCTGCGCGAGCGCCCACCGCATGATGTCGAGGCTTTCGTCGATCACTACGCCGTCGGGCAATACCAGCACCGGCACCGTCCCTTTCGGCGACGCGGTCAGCAGCTCGGGTGGCTTGTCGCGGAGCGAGACTTCGCGCAGCTCAACGTCGATGCCCGCGACGCGCAGCGCCATCCTCGCCCGCATCGCGTACGGGCAGCGGCGGAAGGTGTAGAGGATAGGGAGCGGGTGCGGCATTGTGGCGGATCGAATTGCGGGAGTTGCGGCCAGGTCGCCACGTGTCGGTAGACAATCGACCGGCTGACTCTGTCAGCAAGGGGGCCTACCGGCAAGGGGGACTGCCGTCAGGAAGGACTACCGTCAGGTCAGAACAGAAATACAGAGCAACCAGCAGGCGCTATGGACAAGAGAGGCTTACCGATGAAGCCTATTGCGACTCGGCTTGCGTCTCTGGATCCTATTCTGACTTGACGGTAGTCCCCCTTGACGGCAGTCCTACCTGACGAAAGTCCCCCTTGCTGGCAGAGCCAGCCGGTCGCTCCGCCTCCGCTTCAGCCGAGGAACCTCTTCAGAAACGCCTGCGTCCTGGGATGCGTTGGATTTGCGAGAATCCGGTCAGGCGTTCCCTGCTCGACGACGACGCCGCCGTCCATGAACACAACGCGATCGGCGGCTTCCTTCGCAAAGCCGATTTCGTGCGTGACGACGATCATCGTGAGACCGCCGTCGGCGAGGTCGCGCATGGTGGACAGCACTTCGCCGACCAGTTCCGGATCGAGTGCAGATGTCGGTTCATCGAACAGCATCAGCCTCGGCCGGATCGCGAGCGCTCGCGCAATGGCGACACGCTGCTGCTGGCCGCCCGACATCTGCCGCGGGTACGCATCCTGCTTGTCTGACAGTCCCACCCGTGCCAGCAACTCCTGAGCGTACGCAATCGCTGCGTCACGCGGCACGCCGTGTACGCCCACCGGCGCTTCGATGATGTTCTCGAGCGCAGTCATGTGCGGATAGAGATTGAACTGCTGGAAGACCATGCCGATGGAGCGGCGCTGTGCGGCGATGGCGCGATCCGAGAGCTTGACCAGCCGACCGCGACTCACCTTGTAACCGATCTGCTCGCCGCCGATCTCGATGGCCCCCTTGTCGATCGACTCGAGGTGGTTGAGGCACCGCAGGAACGTGCTCTTGCCGGATCCGGAGGGCCCGAGGATGACGACGACTTCGCCGTGCGCCACATCGAGCGTGATGCCCTTCAGCACTTCGTTGTCGCCGAAGGACTTGTGGACTCCAATGGCCCGCACGAGCGGTGACTGCGCAGCGACGACGGCGTTCATGCCGGAGTCTCCGCCGCAATCTTTGCACTCTGCACACTGTCCCGCTCGCCGCGGGCGTAGTACCGCTCGAGGTAGCGTTGCCCCACACTCAGCACCGACGTGATCAGCAGGTACCAGATCACGGCCACCATCAGCATCGGGATCACATCGAACGTGCGGTTGTAGATGGTCTGCACGGAGTGCAGCAGGTCGGCCATCGCGATCACGCTGACCAGCGAAGTCGCCTTGATCATGCTGATCAGCTGGTTGCCGGTGGGCGGCACGATCGAGCGCATGGCCTGCGGCAGGATGACGCGACGCAGGGCCCGCCAGCGTGTCATGCCGAACGCGTCGGTCGCCTCGTACTGCCCTTTGTCCACCGACAGCAGGCCACCGCGGATGATCTCGGCCATGTACGCCGCTTCATTGAGCGACAACCCGATGATCGCAGCGGTCATCGGCGTGATCAGGTCGTTCGTGTTCCAGCTGGCCAGCACCGGGCCCCAGGGAATGCTGATCGACATCTCTGGAAACAGCGTGGACAGGTTGTACCAGAAGATCAGCTGCACCAGCAGCGGCGTGCCGCGAAACACCCACACGAACAGGCTGGCGAGACCGTTCAGCATGCGATCCCGCGACAGGCGGGCCATGGCGATGAGCAAACCGAGCGCTGTTCCCAGTGTCATCGCGACGACCGTGAGTCCGAGAGTAACGGATAGCCCACCGAGTACGGAGCGCTCAGTGAACCACTCCGCGACGACGGGCCAGCCGAAGTTGGGATTGCGCGCGACCACCACCGCGAAGTCGATGGCGACCAGCACGAGCAGCAGCCACAGGACCAGACGCCGCCACGGCACGGGCCGATGGGCACTCGCTACATCGCGGGCGACCGGAGCATGCGGGTCGGTGGTGTCGCGCGTCATGCAGTCAGTGCATCGACAGGTTCAGGCCGGCCTTCGTAATCTGGTTGCCGCCAAGGCCCCATTTCTTCATGACGATGGCGTAAGTGCCGTTGGCAATCAGCGCATTGATCGCCGCTGCCAGCACCGGTCCGAGCGGCGAGCCCTTCGGGACCACGGCGCCCTGGTACAGGTCGGCAAAGCCGTTCGCGCGCCCGAGCGCCACGAGTTCGAGCTCGCCCTTCGCCTGCTGCACGTAGTACGTGAGCGGGGCCTGCGACGAGAAGAACGCATCCGCCCGCTTCGAGCGCACGGCGAGGATCGACGTGGGCTGGTCCGCATAAGCCTGCACGACGACGGCGGGCTTGCCGGCAGCGGTGCACTTCTTCGACTGCTCGCGAATGGCGATCTCCGCAGAGCCCGCCGCCATCACGGCGATGCGCTGGCCGCACGTGTCGGCGATGTCGGTGATCTTCGTCGGGTTGCCCTTCGGCACGGCGAACACAACGAACTCCTGTACCCAGTCCACAAAATCGTTCTGTTGCTGCCGGTACTTGAAATCGCCGACGGGCCCGATGGCGAACTGGAAGCGCCCGGCCTTGATGCCGGTGAGCTGTCCGGACAGACCATTGACGGACACATGCTCGATGCGCACACCGAGCAGCTCGCCAACGGCTGTTGCGAGATCGACGCTCGCACCGGTGTACTGATTGGAACCGACGACGATCGTGTACGGCGGGAACGAGCTGTTGTTCGCGGAGATGAGCTTGCCCGCAGTACGAAAGCTCTCGGGCAGCTGGGCGCGCAGCGCAGCGTTCACCTTCTGGGCAGGGATCCTGACGCTGGCGTCCTGCGAACTGGCTGTCGTCGACGCCAGCACAGCGATGGCCAGGGCCGTGGCCCACTTCATCCGACAGGTCGATTGACTGGCACGCATCACTTGACCGCGAGTTCAGGCGTGGCGAACTGCCGGTTCGCGAGCACGGGCAGGATCTTGCGGGCATGGATGACGCGGGCGGGATCGAGGTCGGCGAACAACAGGGCCGGCGCTTCTCCGGCCGCGACCACCGTCACGCCGAGCGGATCCACGACGCGGCTGGCACCGATGTTGCGTTCACCGCACTCACCGACGGCGACCATGTAGCAGGTGTTCTCGAGGGCTCGCGCCGTCACCATCACTTCCCAATGCGCTTCCTTGCCGAGGCCGCGAACCCATGCGGCGGGCAGCACGAGGACTTCAGCGCCATCGACAGCGAGCCGCCGGGCAAGCTCCGGGAAACGCACGTCGTAACACGTCATCGTGCCGACCTTCATGCCGCCGATGTCGATGAGCGCAGGAATGACGTTACCGGCTTCCACGTTCGTGGATTCCTTCGTGTTGAACGCGTCGTACAGGTGCAGCTTCGTGTACGTGGCAATGATCCTTCCTTTGGCCAACGTCACGAGCACATTGAAGGCGCGTCCCTTGCCGTTCGGGACATGGATGCACATCTGCACGGTCAGCGCGCTCTTCGCGCTCTCTGCCAGCACCGCCGTCATGAAGGGACCGTCGAGCGCTTGCGCGGCCTTGAGCACCAGATCCGGATCGGTGATGTCGCGGGCCAGGATGCCTTCGGGCAGTACGAGCAGGTCCGCGCCGCCGGCGACGGCCTCGCGCATCAGCCTCAGCGTGGTAGCCAGATTGTCTTCCCAGGTACGGCTGACGGCGAACTGGCCAAGGGCAACGCGCATTGAAGTGTCCTCAAGCAAAGGCAGGAAACAGGGTATCCGGTGTCAGGTCGGTGTCGGCGAGGCGTTGCAGGCGCATTTCGCCGAGAAAGGCGCTGATCATCGGGCGATTCGCAGCGAGGCCGCTTGCGTTCCACGACTCGGGCAACGACTTGCCGGAGCGGACCAGCTCGTCGATGAGCCACGGCGTGGTGTCCGCATAGCGCCTGCGTTTCTCGAGCCAGACCCGCTGCGCCTCATCGATCAGGTCGCCGAGCGCCTGTGGCAGCCAGGGATGCTGCGCAGCCACGCCCGCCTTCACACCCAGGATGTGGATGCCGGGCACGAAGCCGGTCTCGCGAAAGTACGCCTGTTCCGCCGCGACGACGTCAGGCAGCACCAGCCGGAACGCCGAACCCGGCGAGAAGAATCCGGGCGGCATGAACGGCAGCAACACGGCGTCGAGTTCGCCTGCCGCGAGCAGTTCGAGCAGCGGCGGCTGGCCCGGAATGTTCTCGATCAGGCCGGGCTGTGCATAGGGCCCCAGACGGTCGATGGCCGGATCACTCGCCGACAACCGGCTGACGAGCCACCTGGCATCACCGAGTCCGACGCCCGCGGCTCGCAACGCCGCCCTCGTCCAGGTGTTACCGGAATCTTGCCAACCCGCGAGTCCGATCCTCCCGCCCTTGAGCGCGGCAAACGCCGTGACCGGGCTCTCGGCCCTCGTGATGACGCAGCGATGGCGGAACGCCCGCATGATGAAATTGGGCACGCCGACAATGCGCTCGTCGCCCCGCGCCCGGGCGCTGGTGTAGCGGCTGAACGAGATCTCGCTGGCATCGAGCCTGGCATCCGTCGCGAAGTCATCCGGCAACGCCGTCATCCGCACAACCGTCAGGTCGATGCGATCAGTCGTGACGTCCCCGAGCAAGAGCGGCGTGGCCCAGTCCCAATCACGCAAACCCAGTCGAACCGCAACAGCCAAGGAACACCCCGGAAAAGACGCCGGACCTGCCGGACGGCAAAGGAGGCCAGCTTACAGGGCGGGGAAATTGGGGGGCAATGGGAATCAGGGCCGAGGGAGATAAACCGGCTGACTTCGTCAGCAAGGGGGCCTAACGGCAAGTAGGGCTCCGCCAAGTAGGACTGCCGTCAGG
>CAIUGU010000144.1 GCA_903898785.1 uncultured Pseudomonadota bacterium
AATTCACTGGGTCATTACATAGTTTCCATGTGACTCATCAGCGCTTCTCCAATCGCTTCCTGTCCGAACAATTGCACGCCGCTCCCGCCGAGCGCTAACTACACCGCTTACAAGTCATTCTTACCGGGCCGCTTGGGTGAAAGGTCTATCCGCCACTCCAGCATCGCTCGCTCGATCTCCTCGGGTTTCAATCGCTGCGCGAGGTGCGCAAGAAGATCCTCCTGCCGAGGCTGTCCAAACACGAGTCGGTAAAGCGCGAGGCCGCGCTTCAGCCGCGCCAGCTGCGCGGCATCGCGGCTGAATGGCAGCAAGGGAACCCGGCGCTCGATACTGGCGCCACCCTCGATCTCGAACAGCCAGTAAGCCTCGAGGTCGCCACCACATTCTTCGCGTGCCGCCGTGAAAAGGGCCTGCCACGGATCACCCCCGGCGCTCCAATACTGCCGCAGGGCGCCAAGCCCCAGCTTGTTAGCCACGTTCTTCCGCACCGCGTGCCCCTTGTAGCGGTGCACCCGGCCTTCTCGCTGCTCGAGGTCCACTGGATTGGACGGAAGATTCCAGTGCACGACGGCATGGCACCAGGTATGAAAGTCGAGGCCCTCCTGCCCTACCGAGGTCGAGGCGAGCACGAACGGACGAAATGGGGAATTGAAAGCCGATCGGACCGTCTCGATCCGCGACTCGCTCTTGTCGTCCTTGATCTCACCAAACCTGAGCGCGAACCGGCACCTGAGCTTGATCGGCGATATGCCGATGTGACCCGTGGCAGCGCACGGCGATAGCTCGTCAACCGTAAGCTGCGCGGTTCGTATGGAAAGACTTGCCTGCAGTTCGTCTGCGATCGCGTTAACGCGGCGCACAGGCGAGGCATCGGCCAGCCCGAGTGACTCCTGCAGAACGTGGACCTGTTCGTCGAGCAGCGCCGCGATGTTTCCTTCGAGTCCGTGGCGAATAGCTATTCGCCAATACGAATCGGTGCTGGCATCCTCGGCGCGCAGCAGCGCGATCGATTCCGGGAGGTTGAACAACGACCGGAATCCGCCGGCGATCACGCTAGCCGCGTCGAGCAGGCTCGGGCTGTCCCATGGCATGCTGCCGGCCACGCGCCGTAACGACCTTAGCGCGCAAACGGCAGGACCTGCGAGCGCGACCTCGGCAAGCACGCGCGCAAGGTTCGCGGGCGGGCGCCCGAGTGCGGGCTCGATCTGCCCGCCCGCTGCCGCGATGAGGCGTGCGAGGTGCTCGCGAAAGGCCGCACTGGTTTCCGCGTCGATAGCATCTACTGCCGCAGAATGTGATTCGCACCACTCGAGGACAGCGGGAAAGGCCGCGCTATCAAGCAGGGCAGGCGCGGCCCAGTACCAGCGCTCATCCTCCCGGCCGTCCGCTGGCGCCCGTTGGGTCAACGTCAAAAGTACTGCGCCGAGGCGGGCCTCGACCGTCCCCAGCACATCTTCCAAGTGCGGCGCGGCGTCACCCGGTTGCTCCAGCGCGAGAGCGATCGGATCGACGAGAGATGCAAGGGCTGCACACGGATACATCAGTAGCAGCGCGGGCATACCGGTTAGCCGCCCCTCGGCATCCTTGGAAAACCGCAGGAGCGGCTTCAGGCGATCGTAGAGTTCTGAGTGGCGTATATCGCTACGCTGCATGCCGGCAACCATGTGCCGCTCCGCCTCGTAGGAGCAGAGCGCCGCGATAGCATCCGGGACGACGTTCCAGGCGGAAAACACGAGAGACTTGGTCGCGCCATCAAGTTGCGCAAAGGCGCCTGACGGCGTCCACGCGGGAAGAGAGGGCGGAAGCCACAGTACCCTCCACATCCCCTGGTCCAGTGTGTCCGCGAACAATGACCTGAGGCGTGCGTTCGCAGGGTCGACCGGCACGTAGGATTCGAAAAGCCCCGCTCTCAAGAGTTGCCCTGAGTAGCCGGCAACCACCTGTGCAATGTCGGCCAACCCGTCACCGGCCAACCGGTCAAGATTGCGCCGCAGTTCGTAGCCCTTCATGAAGTTCAAGGGATAAGGCATCGACTTCCAGTACTCGATCGCGTCGTGGCTTCCCACCTTCTGCGAGACGGTGTCCAGTAACGCCGCGTGGTGGAGATCACCGGGATCGAGCGTCGCGGGCCGCGGCGGCTCGCTGACCATCGCGTCATGCCGCGCCGTGACACCCACGCGCTCCGTTCTGCACATCACGGACCCGAGTCGATGCTGGAGAGCCTGCCGGGCCGACTGGACGACCGCGGGAGCGGTGGGATCAAGGTCAAGCAGGGCCCGGCGGAACGTCTCGATTTCATTGCGCGTTTCCTCGACGGCACCGGGCCTGTCGAACAGGAAACCCATGGTGCCCAGGAAGTCCGGGTAGTGATCGTCTTCCTGCTCGTAGTCCAGCGAGAGCATCTTGTAAGGGGTTGCTGAAAGCAGCAGAACCCGTGCGTCCTTGTAATCAAACAGCGCCTGGGCCAGTTCGGCCGTTGGGTCATCCCGCTTCAGGAGGTTCCGGAATCGTTGGAACTCGTCGAGAACGATCAGGTCAGGCTCGAGTGCGTCGAGGCAAACCCGGGCGAGGCGATTCCTGAGTTCGCCGATCATGGACGAGCAAGCATGCTTGTCCTCGCGCGAATCGCTTCTATGCTTCCTGTACCGCAGGCATAGCTCGGTCAATTGCGCGGCGGCCTGTGTTTCAGCGCGCAGGCTGTCACGAAATGCCTCAGACAGGGCCTCGTCCAGTTCATAGGGGCGATGGTGGGCGGCTTGCTCCCAACCAGCTCGCCCTGCCGACCCCTGCAGCACGTTGAACAACCCGCGTTCATCCAGCCAAGTCTCGCCCCTGAGCATCCGGAACAGCACCGAGCGCTCCAGCATGACACCGGACCGCGACTTCAAGTCGAAGGTGGTGCCGGGCGTGAAGCTAATGAAGTTCACCTTGTTATCACGCAGGCCCCGCACCTCGGTAGGAAGCAACGTGAGCCGGCTTGCGAGGGCAAAGTCGGTGGAGCCCATGACGTTGAGGCGGTTGACGTTTTGCCTTGCGATCGCTGAGTTGGAGCAGACGTACACGATGTCGATGCGATCCACGCGATCTTGCAGGTGCTCGATCGTGAGGGCGATGACACCCTTCGCCACCATGGTCTTCCCCAGCCCGACCTC
>CAIUGU010000145.1 GCA_903898785.1 uncultured Pseudomonadota bacterium
ACTGCTCAAGCTCAGATCCTCAGCACCCTTTCGCTACGTCCCGATGCGCGGCGGAGCGGAAGGGCTCAACAATATAATGACCGGCTCCGTCAACATGATCATCGACGGCTACGCAGCCCTCGAAGGCACGATGAAAGGTGGCGCGATCAAGCCGGTAGCGGTAACGAGCACGAAGCGGCTGCCGAACTTCCCCGATGTTCCCGCAGTCGCCGAGACGCTGCCAGGCTACGTCGCGATCGGCTGGGCGGCCCTCGTCGCACCGATCGGCGTGCCCGACGCCATCGTCGACAAGATCAACGCAGACATGAACAAGGTCATGATGAAGCCCGAGGTGCAGAAGCGCCTGATCGAGATCGGCGCCTATATGGTGCCGATGTCGCGTAAAGAACTCGAAACATTCATAAAGAAGGAACAGGACCAGTGGCATCCCCTGGTCCGCGAAATCCTGTCGAAACCGGCGGCTGCGCCCGCAGCGGTGAAGCAATGAGACGGGGCAGGAGCAACAAGCGCAGAAAAGGGGCTTGGCACCATGCACAGTCGCGCCACCCTGGAAGCACTGGCGTCGGCGATTGCGGATCTGCTCGCCGCGAAACCTGGCGATTGGCAACCCGATAGCGCGCTGCAAAATTTGCTTCAGTCGGCGCCGCTCGACCTCGTTGCGGGCTTCGACGAGCACGCCCGACGCTGCCGCTTCGCCATACAGGCCAGAACCGGTTTGCGCCAACCCCTGACGGAGCGCGAGACCTTCCTGCGAGAACGTACGAACTGCGGCGTATTCATCTCCTTGTCGAGCCCATCCGGATATGAGCGCCAGCGCGCACTGGACCAGATCACATTTGTGGCGAGCCCGTTCTGCCTTGGGCTCGTAATGTATCGCCTCAACGACTGGGTACCGGAGATCCGTGCGGCGGCAGTCCGAGCGCTTGGCCGTATCCGGCCCGGACTTTCGCGAGAGCTATTCGCGGAATGCCATAGATTTTACCTGTCGAGCAAGGATTGGGGCCGCATCGAGGATGAGGGACGGCGCGCACTAGAGGAAATCTTCTCCACGCCGCACGCGCGAGGCGATGCGCTGCTGAACATCATCGCCGGACGGGGCAACGCCGCCCCGATGAGCCTTCGCCGGATGTTGCGCTTCGACGACTGGGACGCGCATCTGCCGAGGATCGCGCTCGAGGCAGCGCATCCCGCCGTTCGACAGATTGCCCTGCGGTCCTTGTTCGCGGGCCAGCACACTTGGCAGCGCCACGGACCGAAGACGCGAGCGATCAAGGTCGAGTTCGATCGCGAGGTGCTCATGCGCGCCGGTCTTGCCTCCCGGACGGCAGCCACACGCTTGACCGCACTCAGGGCCTACGCGAGAAGCCTCGACGAGTGGTCGGGTGCCGATGATCTACTGCACCGGATGGTGCTCGACCCAGCAATCGGAGTGGCGAGTTGCGCGGCGTACTGGATCGACCGCCGGGGAGGATCGGCAGCCGCTCTCATTCGTCATCGCATCCTTTCCAGCGCGCCGATCCAGCCTGCCAGTCTGACGCTGCTCGGCAATGTGGGCACCCCGGACGATACACCATTGCTGCTCGCCGTGGCGCAGCGGTCGAAATTCAGGACGCGATGGGCAGCACTCTCTGCAGCGGGGCGTCTGGGCTCGCGCGAGGCGGTCGAGGTGATGCTCGCAGCCGCGACAGCATCTGACGACGCAGAAGGCAAGGTGGCTGCCTCCGCGCTCGCCGCACTGCGTGAGCAGATGCCGCTCGATCAGCTGATGCAGGCGGCGGCAACGCCAGCGCGATTTCTCTCCCGCAAACTTTTTCCGCTGATGCGCGGCTATAAACCCTGGCAACAATTGCAGGTGGTGCTCACGTTGCTGGAACAAGGAGCCCAGGCAGACATCCTCGAAAGCCACTCCATCAGGATTACACGGCAGGCGCGCCATTACTGGAAGCCAGCGGCCGATCACGCTCGCGACCTATCTGAGCGTTTTCGTCGTCTCGAAGGCGCCGTTCCAAAGGCACTCGACGAACTGCAATGGCTCGTCTTGCGCAATTGACGACTGAATCGACGTCGCGGGACGGTCCGAGTGCCGGACCATCCCGCCGTCCCATCAAGCCTTGAGCTTGAGCAGTTTGTCGGCCGTGCCGTGGCAGAACTTCGCCATGTCGGCCGGCGAGAAGTCGAGCTTCTTCAGGAACTCCGCGCCCTGTTCATTGTGGGCGTAGGGGTAGTCGACCGAGAACATCACGCGGTCGAGCCCGAACGTTTGCAGGCACGCAAGCAGCGGCGGCGTCGTGAACATGCCAGACGTCGTGAGCCACACCTGATCGAGAATCGTCTCGCTGATCTTGCGGCTCAGGTGCTTCGCATGGATCGTCGCTACGTCGTCGAGGCGAGCAAGCATCAGGGGCAGGCCCTCGCCCATGTGACCGATGATGACCTTGAGATTGCGATGCTTGTCGAAGGTGCCATTGAACACCATGCGCAGCACATGGATCGCCGTTTCGGAATGCCAGCCCCACCCAGCCGTGCTGATGCCGACGCCGGCGCTGCCGGGCAGGCCGGAATAGTACGCCTCGTAGACGCTACGCGGCGGCATGTGCGGATGGATATAGACGGGCACGTCGAGTTGTACGGCGGCCGCTAGCACGGCATCGAACTGCGGATCGTCGAGAAACTTGCCATCGATCGTGCCGTTCACGATAGCGCCGCAAAAGCCCAGCTGCTTCACGCACCGCTCGAGTTCCTTGGCCGACACGTCGGGCGACCGCAGCGGCATGTGCGCGAAGCCCTGAAAACGGGTCGGATGTTTCGACATGGCCTCCTTGAGACCGTCGTTGACGCCCTTGGCGATGTCGATGCCGGTTTGGCCTTCCATCAACTCAGCGCCGGGACCGGAGACCGACAGCACCTGCACGTCGATGCCGTTGTCATCCATCGACTTCAGGCGCTTCTCGCCGAGGTCGGGCAGCAGCGTCAGCGGGTTGTAACCTGTAGAACCGGTGACACGGGCGACGAAACCGCGCTTGGTCTTGGCTTCGTCGGAGATCTTCGACACGGCCGAGGGAATAGTAAAATGCTCTTCGAGTGCGACGACGCGCATGCGGGTGATCCTCTGGAATGGCAGGCAGGAGACGAGTGGGAAGTCGGGGCGGAGTTTCAGCGCAGCGCGGGGCGGGGGTCAAGCACCGTCGCGGCCGTATGACCGCGCGCCTCCTTAAAAAGGAACGGCGCCTGCGGCCGTGACTGCCAATACGCCACAGCGAGGGTCCGTCGCGGGTCTGTTCCTGGCAGAGCGGCCTTGAGTATAGTTCTCGCTACACTACATCCAAGGTTGCCGATCTTCCCTCGGGGATCTCCCCTTCGGGTGGTAGCTGCCGGAGTGGAATTCAGATGATCTCAGCTTCCGCCCTCCTCGTCGTTGCTCTGACCACAGCGGGGACCCAACCCACAGCGGCCTGCCAGCTGGCGATCAAGGATCTGAGCGCGCACTTGCCTGAACTTTCCGCCACGGCGACCGGCTATAGTTGGCGAGGGTTGCCCACTGTATTTCAGTGCGATGACGAAGGCGCCGTCCAGTCCGTAAGCGTGCACTGGCAGGAGGGGCGGGGCTTGCTCGGCGATGCAAGAAGCGCCATCGCGGCCTTCGGCTCCAAGATGACCGGCGATACGGCTACGGCCGTCCG
>CAIUGU010000146.1 GCA_903898785.1 uncultured Pseudomonadota bacterium
CGCGGGCGTGCTGCTGTCGCTCGACGGCCTGCATCCGCCATCGATGGGCGCTCGAGTCACGTTCGCCGGTGGCAGGCCGGTCGTCACCGACGGTCCGTTCCCGGAGACCAAGGAGGTGCTGGGTGGCTACTGGATGATCCGCGTGAAGTCGAAGCAGGAAGCCATCGACTGGGCCAAGCGCTGCCCCGCATCCGGCAACGAGATCATCGAGGTCCGGCAGGTGCAGGAGTTCGAGGACTTCACGCCGGAGGTACAGGCGGCCGTCGGGGACCCGGCGAAGTTCGAGGATCTGCAGAAGGGGTGAGGGGGCGTAGCGCCAAAGAAGAAACCGGCCAACTTCGTTGGCGAATGGTCTACCGACAGGGTGGCCGACTTTGTCGGCGAATAGCCTATCGGCGGGCCAGAGTCCGATGGAGGACTCGAGCCGGGCTACGCCGCTGCCTTTCTCGGCCTGCCGCGGGGCCGGTGGCGAGCGACCGCAGCGGGAACTGCGGCGTAGTTCGCGCGCTCTTCATTGACTCCCGTCATGAACGGGTTGCGGACGATGAGTGAGTCGAATACCATTCCGTGCTGCAGGTCTTCGGTGAGCAAGACCTTGCAGCCCTGCAGCTGCGCAGCCGCCACGATCGTGCAATCCCACCAGCTCAGGCGATACCGTCTCTCGACTTCGCGAGCCGCCAACAGGACTTCGCTGTCAGTCGGACGAGGGTCCCATGTCAGCAGGGATCGTACGTCGCTCCATGCCTCTTCTGCCGGCAACCCCGGCTTCAGTTTCCGTGTCACCGTGACATAGAACTCGTTGATCGCCTGAATGCTCGTCCGGCCTGTGCGCTGCTGCCACAACCGGCTTACCCACTCCTGGGCAGCTCGTTGTTTCGCTTCCGCGGCGGCGTCCCTCAAGTAGACGAAGATATTGGCATCAACGAAGACTGGCGCGGTCATGCAACGCCTCCCTTGAAGGCAATGCCGTACCCTCGCGGTTGATCCGGCGAGGCTTCCGGGCCAGGAAATCCTGCATGGCACTCTCATACACGCGAGCTTCATGCATCGTCTGTTGCAGCAGGTCGCCGATGAATCTGGACAGGCTCTTGTCATGCCTCGCCGCATGCGCCCGCGCCCACGCAGCCACCTTTTCGTCGAGCGTCACGGTGATGTTCTTCATGCCCACTCCACTATTACACGATTTCCGTGTATTTATTATGCACACCGCAAGCGGGCACGTGCAAGCCCTTGCCCCGACCGCAAGATTCGGAGTGCAGGGCCATCCGGCACGGGGTAATGTTCAACCGTTACTTGGGAACGGCTGACAGCCTGCGATGCGTAAACAGAAGGATCGAACCCAGACAGCTGCCACTGACGCGAGCCGTGTCGCGACGGCGTGTCGGCGGATCGAACGGGCGGAGTCGGCGCCTTCACTCAAGCAGCTCGCTGCGAGCGCGGGACTGAGCCCTTACCACTTCCATCGAATGTTCAAGAGCGTCACTGGCATGACGCCCAGGGAGTACGCAGCGACACATCGGGCGGAGCGAGTCCGCGCGGCACTGCGCAACGGCAAGTCGGTTACCGAGGCCGTCGTCTCGGCGGGTTACAACTCCGGCAGCCGCTTCTACGAAAAGTCGACAGCGCACCTCGGCATGACACCCACGCAGTTCCGCAAAGGTGGGGACGGCTCTACCATCCGCTTCGCCATCGGCCAGTGCTCGCTGGGCGCGATTCTTGTCGCGCAGAGTGATAAAGGCATTTGCGCGATCCTGATGGGCGACGACGCCGACGAACTCGCCCGCGACCTGCAGGAGCGCTTTCCGAACGCAACGCTGGTCGGCGGCGACCGCACATTCGAAAAGCTGGTTGCGCAGGTGGTGGGCTTTGTCGAGGCCCCACGGCTGGGCCTCGACCTGCCGCTCGACATCCGCGGTACCGCGTTCCAGCAGCGCGTGTGGAAGGCGCTGCAGAAGATCCCGGCCGGAAAGACGGAGAGCTACGCTGAGATTGCGAAGCGCATCGGTTCGCCCAGCTCGACCCGCGCAGTCGCAGGTGCGTGCGCCGCCAATGCCATTGCAGTCGCGATCCCGTGCCATCGTGTCGTCCGAACGGATGGCGGGCTGTCGGGTTATCGCTGGGGTGTCGAGCGCAAGCGCGCGCTGCTCGAGAGTGAAGCTACCGAATGACGCTGGAGCTGTTTGGTCCAGACGAGTCCACGGCAGCCACTCGTGAAGACCTGCTGCCAGGCGTCGTTGTGCTCCGGCGCTGGACGCTTGCGGTCGATGCAGCGTTGGTCGCCGCAGCTCACGGTGTCACGACGATCTCGCCGGTCCGCCACATGATGACACCGGGCGGCTTCACGATGTCCGTTGCGATGAGCAATTGCGGCGAGTGGGGCTGGGTCACGGATCGGAAGGGCTATCGCTACGATCGCATCGATCCTGAGACAGGGACGCCATGGCCTGCGATGCCCGCGATTTTCCAGTCACTGGCAACGGAGGCTGCAGAGGAGGCCGGCTACAAGAACTTCATGCCGGACGCATGCCTGATCAATCGCTACGAACCCGGCGCGCGGATGTCGCTGCATCAGGATCGCAATGAGCGCGACTTCGGGCAGCCCATCGTGTCGGTGTCGCTCGGCTTACCCGCGGTGTTCCAGTTCGGCGGCGACAAGCGCTCGGACAAGACGCTGCGGGTAACGCTGTCTCACGGCGACGTGATCGTGTGGGGCGGCCCGGCCCGATTGCGCTTCCACGGCATCCTGCCGCTCAAACCGGGTCAGCATCCGCTGCTGGGCGCCCAGCGCCTCAACCTGACGTTCCGCAGAGCCGGCTGAATTACCAGTAACCGATCAGGCGACCTGCGCCGACGGCGATCAGCCAGCTTGCGAGCGAGACGCCACCCGCCACCGCGAGCTGTGACGACTCCCTTGCAGTGGGTTCACGGATCTCACGGTGTTGCCAGGCATCGAACCGCGACAGCACGACGACATTGAGCAACCCGAATGCGATGGCTGCAAACTTGATCAGCAGGAACGGATTGCCGACGTACTCGGTGGCGTTGGTCGACAGCAGGCACAGGCCGCTCAAGGCCGCGACACCGAAGCCGGCGGCGGCCAGCGGCACGGTGGGCCTTGCGATCAGCGCGAGCGGCACGCGTCGCCACAACCCCACGAGCCGCAGATCGAGCACCAGCACCGAGCCGAACAGCGTCGACAACCCGAGGATGTGGGCCAGGTTGATGACCCCGTAGGCCCAGACACCGGCGCCGCGCACGGCGGCGCCGAGTGCCGAGCCCTCGACCCAGGCAAGAAGCTCCGGCACTGTCTGGCGCTAGTCGCGGCCCGGATAGACGTCGTACAGCTTGCCGTTGTACGTGACGCGTTCGGTCTTCACCTCGAACTTCTTTGCATCGAGACTGCGATGACCGCGGATCGTCACCTGCGCGCCGACAGGCAGCGTGTCGGCCTTGAGTCCGGCAGCGGCCGTGCGCGGCGAAGGCGCCAGCGTGATGTCCCACACCTGGCCCTCTACCTTGATCTTCATCGCGGCATGCGGACCGTTGAGGTTCACGGGCGACTCGACCGTGCCCGTCAGTTCAATGTGGTCGCGCGCCTGGCCACCCCAGCCGTGGTGGGCAACCGCAGGCAGCGCCGCGAGCGCAAGCGCTCCCGTCCCCAGCATCGAGATCGCAAACAGCTTCGAATTCATGGCCCCTCTCCCGTTGTGATGCCAGTGAAGAACAGGTCAGCCGTGCCTGGGCGCCGGCTCGACGCGCAGCACGCGTCCGCGCGGGCTGTCGGTCAGCAGATAGAGAAAGCCGTCGGCACCCTGCCGCACATGGCGAATACGCTCGTTGATGTCGCCGAGGTAGCGCGTCTCGCTCGTCACCTTGTAGCCGTTCAGCTCAAGCCGCACGAGCGCTCCGGGACTCAGCGAGCCCACGAACAGGTCGCCCTGCCATTCCGGAAACGCGGCGCCGGTGTAGAAGTCCGCGCCCGATGGCGCGATGACCGGATCCCAGTAATACACGGGCTGCTCCATGCCGGCCTTGGCGGTGATGCCATCGCCGATCTTGAAGCCCGAGTATTCACGCCCGTAGGTGATGACAGGCCAGCCGTAGTTCTTGCCGGCTTCCGGATGGTTGAGTTCATCGCCACCGCGCGCGCCATGCTCGAGCGTCCACAGCTCGCCGGACTCCGGATGCAGCGCCGCGCCTTGCAGGTTGCGATGGCCGTAGGACCAGATCTCGGGCCGCGCCCCTTGCCGGCGCACGAAGGGATTGTCGCTCGGCACCGTGCCATCCGGGTTGATGCGCACCACCTTGCCGATGGTGGTGGTGAGGTCCTGCACGAGCGGCCGCTGGTTCTGGCGATCGCCCGTCGTGATGAACAGCGTGCCGTCCGAACGGAACACGAGCCGCGAGCCCCAGTGGTTACCGCTCGACACCTTCGGGGTTTGCCGCCAGATGACGCGCACGTTCTCGAGACCGCGCTCGCCGAGGGTGCCGCGAGCCACTGCCGTCCCGGCGCCGCCTTCACCCGCTTCGGAATAAGAGAGATACACCAGCCGGTCCTGCGCGAAGTCCGGGCTGAGCGCGACGTCGAGCAGGCCACCCTGGCCCTGTGCATGCACGCCGGGAACGCCGGCCAGCGGCTCGGAGACCTGGCCGTCGCGACCGACGATGCGCAGGCGCCCCGCGCGCTCGGTAACCAGCATGCGGCCATCGGGCAGGAATGCCATCCCCCACGGGTTCTGCAGCCCCTCGGCCACCGTCGTCACCTTCAAAGGCGCGGCAATCGACTGCGGCGTCGGCGATTTCGAGCTCGACTGCTGGGCTTCGACAGGGGCGTCGAACATGAGCGCGACCGTGCACCCGAAGCTGGTCAGGGCGATGCGCGCGCGGCTCGGACTCTGGGGCATTAACGGCTCCTTCCCTTGGCGGTTCTGGAACTGACTGATTCCAGTCGGGAAAGTTCTGGCCAGCGGAAAACCTTGGGGGCGCAGGATGCCACGGGATGACGCGGCAGGGAACCGTTACACTGCCGGCGGCCCGAATTCGGGGGCTTATGACCTAGCGGGAAAGATCAAAGCGCCGGGACACCGAGAGGATCACGCGGCCCTCGCTGCTGCGGACACCGTCAGGCACCCGGTACTGGCGGGTGAAATCGCTGCCATCCACCCAGCTCAGGGACCACTGCCAGACCCCGGCCCGGTAACCCATGCGCGTGCCGACATCGTAGTAGGCGTCGCCCCGCCGGTTCCAGTACTCGCCCTCGCTGAAGCCGATGTGGCCGCCGAGCGTCACGCCTTCACTCAACGGGAAGTCGATCACCAGCTCGTTGTAGTTCGCGCCTTCGTGCACACCGTTGAATTCGTTGGTCCAGGTGGTGCGCAACGTCAGCCACTCCCAGGTCACGCTGGCATACACCTCGGGGTAGCTGCGCAGGCTATCGATCTCGAACGTGCGATAGATGAATCCGCCCTGCCAGCGGACCTGGTCGGAGAAGGCGCCATGGGCACCCAGCATCAGGTCGATTTCGAGGCTGGGGTCGCTCATGACCCTGCCCTCCCGTGCCGGATCTTCCCGGCCGAGCTTGGCGTTTGCCGCGGAGACGCCGAGGTCGAGGCCCTTGCCCGAGTACTCGACGGTGACTGCAAGGGAAGGATCCTGCGCCGTTTGCGTGATCCCGCGGAAATCCCGATCGGTCGCGAGTTCCACCGTGGCAACGACGGACGCCTGCGCTTGGGGCTCGAAGGCCGCCAGCAACAGGGTCAGGTACGCAGGGATGCTCGCTTTCGCTCTCAACATGGCAGACAGCGCTCAGGGAAAGGCTACTGTAGGTGGATCGGCGGGCTCCTGAATCCGTACTTCCGCGTGCAGCCCGGCACTTCTGGGGTTGCCTCCATCGCGCCACGCCATCGCCCGGGTAATCGGCCGCCCAGTCGGGTATTCTCGCGCCGCCCTGACTACCCGATGGAACGTCCCGCGCCCCATGCCCCTGCTGCGTCTCGAAAAAGCCTCGCTCGCTTTCGGCCATCGCCCCCTGCTCGAGCAGGTGAACATGGATGTCCGCAGTGGCGAGCGGGTGTGCTTGCTGGGACGCAACGGCGAGGGCAAGTCATCGCTGCTGCACCTGTTCACCGGCCAGATCCAGCCGGACAGCGGCATCGCGTGGATTCGTCCGGGCACGCGGGTTGCGTACCTCGCACAGGAAGTGGCCGTCGACAGCACGGATGAAGTGTTCGATATCGTCGCCGGCGGACTGCCCGGCGTCGGCAAACTGCTGACGGACTATCACCACGCAGCCGCGGAGCTTGCGCACACCGACAATCCCGCCACCGCCCGCCGTCTGGCGGACCTGCAGCACCAGATCGACTCCGCCAACGGCTGGCAGCTCGAGCTTACCGTGAACACGGTACTCACACGGCTGTCCCTCGACGGCACGGCAAAGATGCAGGAGCTCTCCGGTGGGCGGCGTCGTCGCGTGATGCTGGCGCGCGCGCTGGTCAGCGATCCGCAGGTGCTGCTGCTCGACGAGCCGACGAACCACCTCGACATCGAAGCCATCACGTGGCTCGAGGACTTCATCGCCGAGTACCGCGGCGCGCTGCTGTTCATCAGCCACGACCGCGCATTCGTGCGCCGGCTCGCCACGCGCATCGTCGAGCTGGACCGCGGCCGGCTGACATCGTGGCCCGGCAACTACGACGCTTACGTGCTGGCGAAGAAGGAAGCGCTGGCTGTCGAAGCCAAGCACAACGCCGAGTTCGACAAGAAGCTGGCCGAAGAGGAAGTATGGATCCGCAAGGGCATCGAAGCCCGCCGTACACGCAACGAAGGCCGCGTGCGGGCGCTGTACGCGTTGCGCGACGAGCGACGGCAACGCCGCGAGCGCGCAGGCAAGGTCGAGATGCAGCTCCAGGAAACGGAGCAGTCCGGCAAGCTCGTGTTCGAGGCAGAGCATGCTGCGCTGTCGTTCGGCGATCGCGCGGTCATCAAGGACTTCTCGGTGCGCATCATGCGCGGCGACCGCATCGGCATCATCGGCCCGAACGGCGCCGGCAAGACGACGCTGATCAAGCTGCTGCTCGGCGACCTCCCGCCCACGAGCGGCAAGGTCAAGCAGGGCACCAAGATCCAGGTCGCCTACTTCGACCAGCAGCGGCAGCAGTTGAACCTTGAAGCATCCGTGATGGCCAACGTCGGCGGTACGGGCGACACCGTCACGATCAATGGGCAGCCACGGCATATCTCGGGCTACCTGCGCGACTTCCTGTTCCCGCCGGAACGGCTGCTGTCGCCGGTGAAGATGTTGTCGGGCGGCGAGCGCAATCGCCTGCTGCTGGCGCGTCTGTTTGCGCAGCCCGCGAACCTGCTGGTGCTCGACGAACCGACCAACGACCTCGACGTCGAGACACTCGATCTGCTTGAGGAACTGATTGCCGGCTTCGACGGCACGATGCTGCTCGTCAGCCACGATCGTGCTTTCCTCGACAACGTGGTCACCAGCACGCTCGTATTCGAGGGCGACGGACGTGTGGTCGAATACGTGGGCGGCTACACCGATTGGGTGCGCCAGCGCGGGCCGGCGTCGGGCAGTGCGCAGGGCAAGAAGGCGGCAGCTGCGGCAGCTGCTGCAGCTGCGATGGCGACGGCCAAACCCGCGACACCTGAGAAGCCCGCGGCGAAGAAGGTCAAGCTGTCATACAAGGACCAGCGTGAGCTCGAGATGCTGCCCGAGAAGATCCAGCGCCTCGAGGCGGAGCAGGCAACGCTCACCGCCACGATCGGCGGTGCCGCGTTCTACCAGAAGCCCCATGCCGAAGTGTCGGCTGCCCTGGCTCGCATGGAAGCGCTGACGGCAGAACTCGAAACCGCGTTTGCGCGGTGGGAAGCGCTCGACCTGCAGTCGCAGGGCTGAAGCGCCTCCGGCTCAGCTGCTGCGCAGCCACTCCGGGTCAGGCAGCTCGTGGAACGCGTGCCGCAGGCTCTCGCTCCAGCGCTTGCGGATCATGCGGAAGTACTCGTGCTCCGCATCCATGCTGATGTGGCTCATCACCTTCAGCGCGTCGCGCCTGATGCACACGAGATCGAGCGGCGCGCCGACCGACAGGTTCGAGCGGATCGTCGAATCCATTGAAATCAGCGCGCACTTCGCAGCCTCGGCGAGGCTCGTGCTGCGCGTCACCACGCGGTCGATGATGGGCTTGCCGTACTTGGACTCGCCGATCTGGAAATAGGGCGTGTCGAACGTGGCCTCGATGAAGTTGCCCGCCGCATAGACATGGAACAGGCGCGGCAGCTCGCTGCCGATCTGCCCGCCGAAGATGAACGAGGCGTTGAACTCGATCTTGTGTTCCTCGAGCGCCGCTGCATCGCGCTTGTGGACCTCGCGCAAGGCATCGCCCACGCACCGGGCTGCCTCGAACATGTTGACGGCCGTATTGAGGTTCGGCGGCTGGTCCTTGCCGGGCACGAAGCCCGCCATCTGTTCCTGCAGCACGTTCACGAGCGCCTGCGAGATCGCGAGGTTGCCCGAGGACAGCAGCACCATCACGCGGTCGCCCGGCTTCTCGAACACGGTGACCTTGCGGAATGAACTGATCTGGTCGACGCCGGCGTTCGTCCGGGAGTCGGACAGGAACACGAGGCCGGTGTCGAGCAACATGCCGACGCAGTAAGTCATCGAGTGGATCTACCTGTCAGAGAATGGGAAAGCGGCTGGCGGCGATGGTAAGGGCCCACCGCGGGCAGGTAAAGCCCGCGGCACCAGGATGCGAAGTACTACCGAATCGGGCTTGGCACCAGGAAGTCCTGCGAGATGCGCTCGCCCAGGTCGGCCACCCGCGCGAGGAACTCGACCAGGTATTCGTGCAGGCCCATCTCGAGGATCGAGTCGATCCGGCCGAACAGCAGCGACGCGTGCATTTCGCCGGCGCGGCGCTCCGTCTCCGCCGACTGCGAGTTCGCGATGGCCTTCAGGTGCATGTACACCTGGCTCATGCAGCGATGCATGGAGCGCGGCATGTCGTCGGTGAGGATGAGCAGCTCCGCCACGCGTCGCGGCGTGATGAGGTCGCGATACACCTTGCGGTAGATCGCGAACGCGGACACCGAGCGCAACAGCGCGCTCCACTGGTAGTAGTCGACGACGCCGCCCGCACCTTCGCCGCGCGGCAACAGCAGGTGATACTTCACGTCGAGGATGCGGGCGGTGTTGTCGGCACGCTCGAGGTACGTGCCGAGCCACGTGAAGTGATAGGCCTCGTCGCGCAGCATCGTGCCCTGGATGACGCCGCGCGTCAGGTGAGAGCGGTACTTCACCCATTCGAAGAAGTCGGCGATCTCGGCGCCGAGCGAGTACCGCGTGACTGCCTTGCGCATGTCGATCCACGTCGAGTTCAGCGTCTCCCACGCTTCCGAGGTCAGCGTGCCGCGAACCGCGCGGGCGTTCTCGCGTGCCGCCGCAAGGCAACTGTAGATGCTGGACGGGTTGTCGCGATCGAACGCCATGAACGCGAGCGCCTTGGCCGGCGTCACCGTGTCATGCTTCTTCTGGTAGGCCTCCATCAGGTCGCTGATGGACAGCGTGGCGATCCAGCTCTGCTCCATCACGTCGCCGCCCTGCGGCAGCAGCGACATCTGGTAATTCACGTCGAGCATGCGCGCGATGTTCTCGGCACGCTCCGTGTAGCGCGCCATCCAGTAAAGGTGATCGGCTGTTCTACTGAGCATCAGCGCTCCAGGACCCAGGTATCTTTCGTGCCGCCGCCCTGGGACGAGTTCACGACCAGCGAGCCTTCACGCAACGCGACGCGCGTGAGGCCTCCGGGCACCAGCGTGACCTCCTTTCCGGAGAGCACGAACGGCCGCAGGTCGATATGCCTGGGCGCGATACCCGATTCAACGAAGGTCGGACAGGCGGACAGTGCGAGCGTGGGTTGCGCGATGTACTTCGCAGGCTCCGCGATGATCCGTTCGCGGAACGTGGCGATCTGTTCCTTGCTGGCCGAGGGACCGATCAGCATGCCGTAGCCGCCCGCGCCATGGACTTCCTTGACGACGAGCTCGTGGAGATGCGCGAGCGTGTACTTGAGGTCTTCCTCCTTGCGGAGCATGTACGTGGGAACGTTGTTGAGCAGCGGCTCTTCGCTCAAATAGAAGCGGATCATGTCCGGCACGTACGGGTAGATGGACTTGTCGTCCGCCACGCCGGTGCCGATCGCGTTCGCGATCGTGACGTGTCCGGCGCGGTAGGCCGACAACAGCCCCGGCACGCCGAGCATGGAGTCCGGGCGGAACGCGAGCGGATCGAGGAAATCGTCGTCGATGCGGCGGTAGATGACGTCGACCCTCTTCGGGCCCCGCGTCGTGCGCATGTAGACGAAGCCGTCGTTGACGAACAGGTCCTGGCCCTCGACGAGTTCGACGCCCATCTGCTGCGCGAGGAATGCGTGTTCGAAGTAAGCGCTGTTGTACGAGCCCGGCGTCAGCACGACGACCGTGGGATCGTTGACGCCCGCCGGCGGCACGCTGCGCAGGTTGTCGAGGAGCAGGTCCGGATAGTGCTCGACGGGCGCAATCGGATAATGGGCGAACAGCTCCGGGAACAGCCGCATCATCATGCGGCGGTCCTCGAGCATGTACGACACGCCGGAAGGCACCCGCAGGTTGTCTTCCAGCACGTAGAACTCGCCGGCGCCGGCACGCACGATGTCGACGCCTGCGATGTGGGCGTAGATGCCGTTCGGGACGTCCACACCTTGCATCTCCGGGCGGTACTGGCTGTTCTGCAGCACCTGCTCGGCCGGGATGTGGCCGGCCTTCAGGATGTTCTGGTCGTGGTAGATGTCTTCGGTGAACGCATTGAGTGCGCGCACCCGCTGCTTGAGACCGGCCGCGAGCTTGCGCCATTCATCGGCCGGGATGATCCGCGGCACGACATCGAAGGGGATCAGGCGCTCGGACCCGGCGTCCTCACCGTAGACCGCAAAGGTGATGCCCACTCGATGGAACAGCATGTCCGCTTCGGCCCGCTTCTGGGCAAGCCACTCGGTGGAAGTGGACGCCAGCCATTTGTCGAAGGCCTGGTAGTGGTTGCGGACGCCGCCTTCGGCGGCATGCATTTCGTTGTACGGGGTGGGGGCGGGCATCTAGGTGCTTTGTCTTTATCGGGTTACGGTTGTCAGAGCGAAAACCATGCCAACGCTTAAGGGCTTGAGCGGGGCCGACTTCCCCGTCGGTCGACCCTTCCGACCGGCGCGGCACGCACCACGACCGGGCGCACCCCGCCCCGGAATGGTGCAAGGCGCCTTCGCCGTCAGGGAATCTGGATCTTGCCGCCGCCGAGGCCCGGGCCGGGGCCGGCCATGCCCCCCAGGCCTCCCTGCGGAACGACGAGCTGCGAGGCCTGCTGCCGGCGCATTTCCTGGATCTGCCGGACCGTCTGCTCGATGGCCGCGGCCGCAGCGGTGCCGAATCCGGCAGCGGCATCGCCGAGCGTCGGCCCCGGGAGGTCGAAGTTGAGGGGCACCGGGCCCATGTTGGTCATGATCTCGGCCTGGCCCATGAAGAGGACCGGGCGTGCCGCATCGACACCACCGCTCGGCAGCACGGGCGTGAGGCGGCGGATCATCCCCACCTTGCGATCCGTGAACACTTCCTCGAGATAGAGGCTGTTCACGTCCATCGTCGTTTCCGGGGCCCGCTCGTTCGCCATGTCCGCCTCGCTCGGTCAAGAAAAGGGAATGTCCCCACAGTAACAAACCAACGGAATTTTGCCATCGCGACAGGCACTGATTACGCTACGCGCCCTCGCCGGCCGTGCCTGCTGCCGATTCAAGGCTGCGGTGCCGCCCGAGGCGCGTCATACTTCCGCCATCCCTCTCACCGAATCCTGCGAAACACACCATGGCATCAGCCGAGACCCCTTTTGACGAGGCGTTTGCCAAGACAGTGGAACTCGCCAACGGCATTGCCGATCGCGACCAGAAGGCCGACCTCTGGGACATCGCGGACGGCCTGCTAGCGGGCGCGGTGCAGTTCTGGCTGTATTCGCGCCAGCCTTGCGGCGACCCCGACTGCGAGGACTGCCTGCCGATCGGCACGGCGGCCGGACGGGTGGCCGAGATGCGCAAGCTGCTGCAGCAGTTTGCGGAGGAAAGCGAGTACTTCCACACGCCGCAGGACCGCAACGTCGGCAGGGCCTGAAGCCTCACTTCTCCGGCAGCGGGATGAACTCCGTCTCGCCGGGGACCTTGGCAAAGCGGTCCTCGGCCCAGTCGCGCTTGGCCTGTTCGATGCGCTCGCGGGAGCTCGACACCAGGTTCCACCAGATGAAGCGCGGGCCGTCGAGCGGTGCCCCGCCCAGCATGACGAACCGCGCGTCGCCGCTTGCCTTGATCGCAACCGGACTGCCCTCCGGCAACACGAGCATCTGGCCCTCGGTCAGCGACATCCCGCAGAGCGACAGCTCGCCCTGCACGACATACACGGCGCGCTCGGGGTAGTCAGGCGCGAGCTCGAACGTCGAGCCGGCCGGCAACTGTGCATCGAAGTAGAACATCGGCGAGAACGTCTTCACGGGCGACGTGGCACCGCCCGCCGAGCCGACGATGACCCGCACCGTGGCCTCTCCGTGGCGAACGATCGGTACCGTTGCCCCCGGGTGATGGAAGAACGCCGGGTCGGTCTCCTCGTCCGCCTTGGGAAGCGCAATCCACAGCTGCAAGCCGTGCAGGGCGGAGCCCGACGCGCGCAGTTCCGGCCCGGTGCGCTCCGAGTGGACGATGCCGCGGCCCGCCGTCATCCAGTTCACATCCCCCGGCCGTATTGGCTGGATGTACCCCAGGCTGTCCCGATGCAGGATCTCGCCTTCGAACAGGTACGTGAGCGTGGCCAGGCCGATATGCGGATGGGGGCGCACGTCGATGCCCGTTCCCGGGACGAAGCGGGCCGGACCCATATGGTCGAAGAACACGAAGGGACCGACGCTCTGCCGCGTGGCCATCGGCAGCAGCCGCCGTACTTCGAAACCGCCGAGATCGCGAGTGCGGGTCTCGATCAACTGGGGAAGGGGCACGGTGCCGGTCATGAGGGGCAATCCTTTGGGGGCTCGGGCTCATAGGATAGCGACTTGTCGCCGCCTTAAGACATAACCCGCCGCGCGGATGCGCCGCGGGCGGATCCTGCAATGCGGGCCGGATTTCCCCCTTGACGCGGATAGCCGACATAACAAAGAATCAAGCCGTGCCAAGAGCAAACCCGTCGTGAGGCGGGGACGCAAAGCTTCCGGTCTTAGGGTTCCAAGGTCCTAACGATAGCGGGGTTGCCACGAGGCCGCAGCAGCAAGTCCCTGAACTTGGCGCTGCGGTGACTTCGAGTCCGAGCACGGGCCTCTGGGCCCGAGACGGTTTAAACCGCAGCCCGGACTGTCCTTCGTGTCAGCCTGGAGTCCGCCCGCGCATGGGTGGCCCCTCCTCTCCCGCCTGACCTTGATTGTCCCGATCGATCCGCTTCCGCGTCGCCTGGTGCAGGTTCAATGCGTCTTGGGCCATGGGGATGGGGAAGTTTATGGATCAGAGCACTTACGCCGGCACTGCGCTGCAGAGTGGGTTCGACTCCGGCACGCCTGCGGTTTCCGGACCTTTCGTCGTCAATCTGTGTGCATCGGTCGCACCGATCGACCTGAAGCCGGGCGGCATGCCTGGGCTCGAACGCTATCGTCTGTACCAGGTCCGGCGGGTCGAGGACAATCGCCCCCGCTATCGCCTGCGCCTCGGTTTCTTTGCCGACGAAGCCGCCACCGAAGTCGTGCTGGCCGCCGTCAGGGAATTCTATCCGGCCGCCTTCTGCGTTCCCGCGGGCAGCGACGACCTGAAGCACGCGCCCGGATTCGATCCGGTGACGCTGGGCAAGCGCCCCGCAGCCGCCACCCCGCATGACACGACGTCGACGGCGCAGATGCAGCGCATCCCGACTCCCGCCGCGGCAGCAAAGGCCGTGGCGCCTCGCGAGCCGGCCGGGCCTGCAGCGGCCGTTGCCACGACCCCCAAACCCGCCGCGCCGCCCGCGCCTGCACCCAAGCTGCAAGCGACTGTGCCCGTCGCGCCCGCGAAAAGCGTTTCGAATCTGGAGCTCTTGCCCGAGACACCGCCGCGTTCGCCCGCTGTCCAGGCAGCGGCCGCTGCCGCTGCCGAGCCGTTCCGCGTCAAGCCTGCGGATCCTTCGGTCATGAGCAAGGCCGCGAACCTGCAACTGTCGACCGACCTGCCGGACAACATCCGCAAGCTCACCGGCATGACCGCACCGCTGAAGACGGACGGCCCCGTTCTCATCGACAGCACGCAGACGCTGCGCATCCTGACCGAAACGGAACTGGCCGATGCGGACGCGCCGGCCTGGTTTGCCGTCCAGGTAGCCGTATCGGAGCAGCCAATCAACCTGGACGCGATGCCGAAGCTCGACATCTTCAAGGCCTTCCGTCTTTATTCCATCGCCCAGACGCGGCAGGGCCAGATCGAGCATTCACTGAGACTCGGCTTCTTCCGCGAGTCGGTCTCGGCCGAAGCGGTGTCCGGCTACCTCAAGACCTTCTTCAGCACTCCGGAAGTACTGCGCGTCAGTGCGGCCGAACAGTCCCGATTTGCCGACCCGCCGGCACCCCCGGTCCTCAACGATTCCGCGGGCAAGTCCGCGCGGGTCGTCCAGTTGCATCCTGACAGGCCGGCGAACACGAAGCCCGCCACGGCACCGGTCCTGACCCAGGGAACCACGCCCAAGGCCCCCACGCCGGCGGCGAAGAAGCCGGCTCCGCCGGCCCCAGCCAAGCCCGCAAAGCAGGCGGCGGCAAGCGCAGTCGCTCGCAAGTCCAGCCCGGCAGCCTTGAAACGCCCGTCCTCAAGGAACCGTTCACTCAACGATTTGCTGGTGGAAGAAGCCCGGGAGGTCGCGTTGACCGAGAGCGGTATCCGCCGCATGGAGACCAAAGGCTCCCTGCTCTCCAGGCTCGTCGGCAAGCTGACCCGCTGATCCGGAGTTCTGCGTAGTTGCTGGTTTCGCCGTCAGGGCGTTGCTAGCGGTTCAGGTTCAGCCTGCTAGAATCTGCCCCGAATCCTTGAGAACCCTGACGATCGGCCCCGCCTCCGGGCGCGGCTGAAGGAGCATTAAAGATGAGCGACTTGAAAGACAAGCAGGCCCTTGACCGACGTTCCGTGCTGAAGGGTGCGCTTGCCGGCCTGGCGGCCCTGCCCGGCCTTGCTGTCGTGGAGCGTGCCGCGGCACAGGCCGCGCCGGTCCACCTCGACGAAAATGACGCCGCTGCGAAGGCGCTCGGCTACCTGCACGATGCCAAGAAGGTCGATGCAGCCAAGAACCCCACCTACAAGGCCGGCCAGACCTGCGCGAACTGCCTGCAGATCCAGGGCAAGAACGGCGACGCGTGGCGCGGCTGCAATCTGTTCCCCAACAAGCAGGTCAATGCCAACGGCTGGTGCCGGGTCTGGGTCCAGAAGCCGGCCTGATCAGTCTCATCGTGCCTTTCCCGCTCCGGAATCCGGTTCCGGGGCGGGATTCCGGCTCGAGATCCCGCCCAGCAGGACCAGCCTCATGGCCTCCTGCACCGACAGATCCGTTGAGTGCAGCTCCGAGCGCGCCAGGTACAGCGTGTAGCCGCCGATCTGGTAGCTCATCGGGAAGTACACCGCGACGACGTCGGCCTCTCCCATTCCCAGGGAGCGCGAATCGACATGGTCCTCGGTGACAAACCCGATCACCTGGGCCGTCCCCCAGCGCCAGGTCACTACCCTCTTCAGGTCCCGGCTCTTGCCCCCCTCCGGCAGGAACCGCGTGACGTCCTTGAACGCGCCGTAGATGGTCTTCACCACTGGAATCCGTTCGAGCAGTGACTCGCCGTAGCGGATGACTCGGCGAACGACGTAGGCATTGACCAGCAGGCCGACCAGAAAGACGAACACCACGCCGACGACGAGGCCGAGGCCCGGCCAGTACCGATGTTCCGGGATGGCGACGCGCAATCCCTGACCGAGGATGGCCTCGGCCGTCGTCCCGAGCCAGAACAGCAGGTACAGGGTCAGTGCGACCGGCAGCACGGCCGCCAGGCCCTTGAGGAAAATCGTCCACAACGAGCGCATGCTCTCTCTCCGTCAGGTCTCGGCCGCGGTGCGTGCCAAAGAGTATGGCGCGTCCGGCGCGAATCTGCTGCACCCGGTTGTGGCGAATAGACCAGGGCGTCAACCGTCCATCCAGGGGAAAACACAGCCATGCCTGCCCGCACCTTCCTGCGCTGCCTGTTCGCCTTCATGCTGCTTTCCCTGCTCGGCTACACCGTCTGGGCAAGCTCGCAGCAGGCGGTGTGGGACTGGCAGGGCATCACCCTCGGGCCGGACCGGTGGTGGACGCTGGCCACGCTCATCGATGCCTATTACGGTTTCCTCACGTTCTATGTCTGGGTCTGGTTCAAGGAGCGAAGCCCGATTGCGCGCGTGGGCTGGTTCGTCGCGATCATGGCCCTCGGCACGATGGCGATGTCTGCCTATGTCCTGCTGCAGCTCGCGAAGCTGCTTCCCGATGAACCGGTCAGCGCGATGCTGAGGCCCGCAAGACAACCATGAAGTCATTGCTCGACAAGTACCTGCTCGCACCGATCCGGGCCCTGCTGACGCAGGGACTGAGCCCGCGCCTGCTCGCACTCAGCCTCGCGGTCGGCCTGGTCGTCGGCATCTTTCCGGTCCTCGGCACCACCACGGTGCTGTGCACGCTCGTCGCGGCGGCGTTGCGCCTGAACCTCGTCGCCGTCCAGACGGTGCACTTCCTGATGACGCCGGTACAGCTGCTGCTGATCATCCCCTTCGTGCGCGTCGGCGAGTGGGTACTCGGCCGGACGCCGCAGCCCTTGTCGATCAGCGAAGGCCTTGCCCTCATCGCGCAAGGCGCCGTCAATGCGGTTGCAGTACTGTGGGACGCGATCCTGCATGCGATGCTCGGCTGGCTACTGCTCGGCCCCGTCCTTCTGGCCGTCGCGTACGTGCTCCTGGCGCAGGTGCTCAAGTCCACGCAGCATCGTCTCTTCAAACCCGCATCGGCCGGGAGGCCCTGATGGATCTCGCAGCATTCTTCACGTTGCTCGCCGTCGGACTGGTCGTCGTCGCGATCATCATGACGACGCTGTGGCTGCTGGGACTGCGGTTCCGGAATTTCAGCTACGTCGACATCGGCTGGTCCGCCAACTTCGCCGTGCTCGCGATCCTGTACGCATCGCTGACGGAGGGATGGCTGCCGCGTCGCTGGCTGATCGCCGCGATGTTCACGTTCTGGGGTGCAAGGCTCGCCGCCCACCTTGCCACCCGCATCCTGGGCGAACCCGAGGAGGGCCGGTACGTGCGGCTGCGCGAGGAATGGGGACAGAAGGGCAACCTCAATGCGAAGTTCCTCGCCTTCTTCCTCTTCCAGGGCGGGCTGAACGTGTTCCTGATCCTGCCGCTGCTGCTCGCGTGCCTGAACCCGGCGCCCGGCTTCCACGCTCTCGAGATCGCAGGCGTCGTCGTGTGGGTACTCGGCCTGGCAGGTGAGAGCCTGGCCGACCGCCAGCTGGCCGCGTTCAAGCGCAACCCGGAGAACCGCGGCAAGGTCTGCAATACCGGCCTGTGGCGTTACTCGCGGCACCCCAACTACTTCTTCGAATGGACGATCTGGATCGGCTATGCGCTGTTTGCACTCGCGTCACCGTTCGGGTGGATCGCCCTCGCGACGCCGCTCCTGATGCTGCACTTCCTCGTCAACGTGACCGGCGTCAAGGCGACCGAAGAGCAGGCCCTGCGCTCGCGCGGCGACGCGTACCGGGCCTACCAGGCCACGACGAGCGCGTTCATTCCCCTGCCCCCCAGGAAACCCGGCGCGATGCGCTGACTCATTGCGGACACAGACATGACCACTGCCCTTACCAACGACGCCCCGCCCGCCGACTCAGCCACCTCGCTGCCGTTCTGGTTGCTGGAGCGCGACCTCCTGCCGGACTCCCTGATCCGCCTCGGCATCCGCCGCCTGCTGGCCGAGCGGCTGCGCGAAGAAGACAAGGGCGACACGGAAACACAGCACCGGCATTTCATGCAGTTCGTCGAACAGCTGAAGGCGAGTCCCGTGGCCATCCACACCCGCGAGGCAAACGAACAGCATTATGAACTGCCCACCGAGTTCTTCGGGCTCGTGCTCGGCAAGCATCGCAAGTACTCGTCCTGCTACTTCGATCCCGGCGTCACGTCGCTGGACACCGCCGAAGCGCGGATGCTGGCACTGACGTGCGAGCGCGCGCGACTCAAGGACGGCGAGGACATCCTGGAGCTCGGCTGCGGCTGGGGTTCGCTGACACTGTGGATGGCAGAGCACTATCCGAATGCGCGCATCACGGCGGTGTCGAACTCGCGCACGCAGCGCCTGTACATCGAAGCCACCGCACGCGCGCGGGGTTTCGGCAACGTACGCGTCATCACCTGCGATGCCAACGTGCTCGAGTTCCCTCCGGAGGAGCGTTTCGACCGCGTGGTGTCGGTGGAGATGTTCGAGCACATGCGCAACTACGAAACGCTGCTCGCCCGCATCGCAGGCTGGATGCGCACCGATGCGAGGCTGTTCGTGCACATCTTCACGCATCGGACCTACGCCTACCCGTTCGACGTGACGAGCGAGCGCGACTGGATGGGCAAGTACTTCTTCACCGGCGGCATCATGCCAAGCGATTCGCTCCTCGCGTATTTCCAGAAAGACGTCCGGCTGGTCGACCACTGGCATGTGGACGGCCGGCACTACCAGAAGACCAGCGAGGCCTGGCTGGCCAACATGGATGCCCACCGCGAGCGCATCATGCCGATCCTGTCCGCGACGTACGGCGCGGCGGCCGCGCGCAAGTGGTGGGTGTACTGGCGGGTGTTCTTCATGGCGTGCGCCGAACTATGGGGTTACGCCAAGGGGCAGGAATGGCTGGTGTCGCACTACCTCTTCGCACCGCAGCACGGAGAGCCACGAAAGTGAGCCACATTGTCTCACCCTGCTCTTTGACACCCGTCCTGTCCCGCATAACAATCAGGGCCTCTTCCTGACCCTTCGCGTTACGACGAGCATCGGGTAGTGCAGCAACTTAGTCGATATCGCCTTCCCCTGGTGTGCGCAGCGTTGCTGGCCGTCACCGGGCAGTCCGTGGCGGCCGACGCCACCGATCGCGAAGCGCCGCTGCTCAAGTACGAAGCAAGCATCAAGGAAAGGCACTGGGAGGACGCGCTCGTCCCGGCACAGCAACTGGTCGATCTCGCCAAGGCGAAGGAAGGCGAGCAGTCACTCGCCCTGGCAGACGCACTGATCCGGCTGGGCGGCGTCCAGTACCAGCTCAAGGACTACCCGAACGCGGAGGCGAGCTTCATCACGGCATTGAGGATCCGGGAGAAGCAGGGCGGCGCCCTGGCCCGCGGGCTGGAGGATCCCTTGAGCGGTCTCGGACTCACGCTTGCCGCCACCGATCGTCATGCCGAGGCCTCCCAGGTCCTCGAGCGCGCGCTGCTCGTCAGCCAGCGGCACAACGGCCTGTTCGACGTGAGTCAGAACGGGCTGCGGCTGCAGCTGGCCAGCAGCCTCATCGAATCGGGCCGCGGGCTCGAAGCGCACCAGCAGATGCAAAACCTCCTGCAGACGGCGGAAACGGCCTATGGCAAGAACGACCTGCGCTTCGCCGAGATCGCGGATGTGGGCGGGGACTGGTACTCGCGCTGGGGCTTCTTCGATATCGGCAGGAACCTGTACCGCACCGCCATCAGGACCATCGAGACCAAGGCCGGTCCCAACGACCCCAGGCTGGTCAATCCGCTGCGCAGCCTCGGCCGCAGCTTCATCCGCGAACTGCTGTTCACGAATGCGGGCCTGCTGAGGGCACCCGCGAACGGCGGCTTCCGGCTGTTGAGCCGTACCCGCCTGCCTCAGGAGGGCGAGGACGCGATGGTGCGGGCGGTACGCATCATGGAAGCGAACGACGCGCGCAATCCCACGGTGTTCCGCGTGGCCTTGATCGACTCGGGCGACTGGTACCTGCTCAAGAACGATCGCGACAAGGCGCTCGAATTCTATGGCAAGGCCCTGACGCTGCCCGCAGCCAGTACGACCGAAACGGCGCTGGTCGGCGACCCGCTCAGCTTTCCGGCAATGCTCGATTACGAACAGCCGCAGGTTGCGCTCCGATATATAGAGCGCGGCCGGGCACCGGAAAAGCTGATCGAGCGCAAGCTCACCATGGAGTTCACGGTATCGAGCACGGGCGCGGTCGTGGATCCGCGCATCATCGAGAGCGACGCGACCGAGAGGATGGAGCGGGAAACGCTGACGTCGATCCGCGAGGCGCTGTACCGGCCGCGTTTCGAGAACGGCGTGCCCGTCGACACACCGAACGTTCGTTACCAGCAGACCTTCAGGGACCTGAAGAACTGATTGCCGGCCCGGGCGCAGCAGCGGCGTCCGAACTCGTCGGCATGACTACCGACTCTTGTGAAGCCTGATTGCCACTTGCCGCCGATGCCGGATCTGCTGGCGCGACATCGGGAACAGGCGCCCCGCCCAACACGTCCGGCTTGGGGGCATCGGGCAGCAGGCCGCGGATGATCGCCTGCTCGCGGAACTCCACCACCAGCTTGGCGGCCGCATCGCGCATCGCAAGCGAGGTCGCGCGGGCCAGCGGTTTCTCTGCGCTCATGCCGGTGGCCGGCACGATGCCGTAGCCGGTAAAGGGCCAGGACTCCGCAAGGCGCCCGTCCGGCGTGTAGACGCTGACGCGGTACTTGATGCTGACCGCGTAGAACTGGGTACCGGCATCGCGTGGCGTGACGAAGGAGAAGTCCTCCACGGACGGCTCCAGGATCGCGCGGATGCCGGGCGCCGTCGTCGCGGCCGTCGCGATGTTGTCGATGGGCACCACATTCTCGAACATGGCGGCAAACAGGCGCGACACGCCCTCGCTCTGCGCAGGGCCCGTCGTGACTTCCCATTTGAAGCCGTAGCGGTCGCCCTTGTAGACATAACTCGAGAATTCGATCGGCATGAACAGGCCGACCGAAACGGGGATCCTTGTGATGACAGGCTGAGGGATGTTCGGGCGCGCCTCGAGGCGCACGGTGCTGCAGCCGGAAAGCACTGCCCAGGCAGCGACCAGCGCAATCCACCCCCCTGTCTGCCAGCGACGCGTCATGTCGTTCTTGTTACTCCTTCGCGATCACCGATGCAACGCCCGCTATGTCGGCGACGCGCTTGCGGGTACCTTCTTCTCGGCTTGACCAATACGGACACCTCCCCGGCCGCGCGGTTCCTGCAGTCCGACAAAAGTCCCGCCGTTGCGCGCGCACAGGATCCTCATGAGCGTTGCAAAGCGGATGCTGGTGTACTGGGGAGCATCCGGCCGCACGGGAAAGCCGATGCCATGGATACGGACCAGTCGCTCGCCGGTCTGCCCCTCGCGATTGACGAGGTCGACGGTCTTCACGACGGAATCGATCGACGAACCGGTGAACTCGTCGCCGAACACGTAAAGGCTGATCTTCTTGTCCCTGGCCCAGTATGTCTGGATGGCCGACACGATGCCGCCCGCCGGGTTCGACGCCGAAAAGGCGTTCCAGCTGCGCAGCCGGTCGATCACGGTCTTGCGCTGCCCAGGGCTGTCCGGAATCCACTTGCCGGCGTAGCTCGGGAACATCGGCGTGCCGACGTCGTTCATCACCTGGAAGCCCTTCAGCTTCGGGTAGATGTTCAGCGTCTCCTCGACCTTCTGGAGCATCGCGGGCCATGCGTAGTTGAACATGCTCCCCGAAGTATCGATCAGGAAGATGACGTATTCGCTATCGATGGGAATCCCGCCGATGGTGTCGTCCTCGGCCTTGCGCCGGAAGTTGCTGCCCAGCAACCGCTTCATTTCCTCGGTGAGCGTCTGCTGAGCCGAGACCAGTTGCCCCTCGATCTGGTTCGCGACTTCCGATTCCTGGCGGGAGGCCGAGTACCGCCCCTGGATGTCGCTCAGGTCACCGCGCAGACGCGCGATGCGGGCGCGCTCTTCTGCCAGTTGCTCGAGGCGCGTCGTCAGGTCCCTGTTCAGCACTTCGGTCTCGCCGCGAATCTTGTTGAGCTCCTGATCGAGCTTGATCACCGAGCCTTCGAGATCGGTGCGCGACTGCTCGAGCGCAATCGGCTCACCCACCTCGGTGAGGACCAGCAGCAGGATCACTGCCCCGAATCCGCAGCAGATGCAGTCGAGGAACGACAGGCTGAAGACCTCGGTATCGCGGCGCTGGCGGACTCTCATGGCCAATCCTTTGCGGGACTGAGGAAGGAGCCGCCCGTGTTGCGCGACGCAACCCAGTAGGCGGCGGGTGCGGAAGGGTCGCCTTCCATCGGCAGCAGGATGACGTTGAGCGGCGTGTCACGCGGGTACCGTGCCATGGCGCGCTCGAACAGCTTGAGTCGCGCCTCGCCGTCGACCGTCTTCGCGAGCAACGGCGCGGATACCCCTTGAGTTGGCAATCCGTCGGTGACGAGGATGACGTTATCCGGTCGCGGGTTCATCGCCATGAGTGCGGCAAAGGCGTTCTCGAGACTGGTTCCTTCCTTCGGCACCCGCTGTCGCAGGGCCGTCGTGGCCTTGTTGAGTGCTTCGGGATCGCTGCCGTCGAGCCACTTGCCCCCGCTGCCTTCGACGAGGGGCTCGGCGGTCGTGTTGAACGCATAGACCTGGAACTTCGACGTCGGCGGCATCTGCGCCAGCAGCCAGTCCACGGTGCCGACTGCCCGCTGCCATTTCTCGGACAACAGCTTGCGCGAGTCGGCCATGTTCCGCATCCGCAAGACGTTGACCACGGTTTCATCGAGCATGCTGGCCGAAACGTCGATGAGGATGAAAATCCTCTCGCCCCCGACGCGGAGCCCGGTGAGATACTGGCGATCGCCCTGTCCCGTGAAGCCACGAACCCGATTGCCGGGTGCGCCCGGACTCTGTGCGCCCCCCTCCAGGCGGCGTGTCCCTTCCTCGAGCGCCTTGAGGTCCGCCTTCAGTCTCTCGATGGCCTCGCGGCGCGACAGCGTGGTGCCTTCCGCATCGGCCAGCTGGACCTTGAGCTTCTCGCTTTCCTCCTGGATCCGCTCGGCCAGCCCTTCGGTGCGGACCGCTTCGTCGGTCGTCTCCTGCACGGAATTCCTGATCACCGTGAGGTTGGCGTAGCCTTCGAGCACTTCTTCCTCGAGGCGATCGACCTCGGCCTGCATGTCCACGTTGGTCTTCTCGCGTTGCACGCCTGCCTGGGCCGCGATCAGCGTATAGAAGAGCACCACGGCGCCGAACCCGCAGCAGATGACGTCGAGGAACGACATGCTGAAGACTTCAGTCTTGCGGCGTGCCATCGTCGTTCACCAGCTGGATGAGGTCGAGGGTCACTCCGGGAGAGCCCAGGCGCAGGCGATCGCCTACGGTGAGCACCGCGCGTCCGTTCACGCGTTCATCGTTGACGAAGGAACCGTAGGTACTGTGATCCTCCAGCAGCACGCTGCCGTTCTGCCGCCGCACCGAACAATGACTGCGCGAAACACCGGGCGACGACGGCACCGACACCGAACGGCCTGCTTCCACGGACCACCCGAGCGTCAAGGGCCGATCAGTGATCGGCCAGGCGCGGCCACGGAACAGCAGGTGCGTCGGGCGCAAGTGCGGGGGCGTAGCCGTGTCGTTGCTTGCATCCGGTGAGGGTTCGGGCGCAGCCACAGCCAGCGGCAGTCGATAGACGAGCGTGATGCCGTCGGCCGCCTGCCTGATGGAGCCGGCATGCGACAGCGCACCCAGCGCCGCTGCCCCACGCGGCAGAACACGCACCCGGCAATCGCGCAGGGCGGTGAATCTCTCACCAAGGCCGGGCAAGTCCTTGAGCCGATGGGCGAGTTGGAGATCCACGGTAACGCCCGCTGGACGCGCGCCCTGAACGAGTCGCAGGATTTCGTCGTACTGGGACTGGACGGCAGCGACCCATTCCTCCCGCGCCAATTCGATGGAATAGACGGCCTGTCCGAACTCGATTTCCGCCGTCACCGACTCCTGGTCGGCAAGACTCGCCAGCCAGCCGGGCAAGCGATCGACCAGCTGCTGCTCGGTAGCCGCCTGCAGGAGAGGATCGAAGCGGGTCCGTCGCACGAATGTGCCGGCGATCTGGTACAGCCACGCCTGCTGGAAGGCCAGCCAGCCATGGCGCGGCAGGATCTCGAAGCGGCTGCGCCTGAATCCCGCGCTGTCTGTCTCCAGCACGCTGAGCACCGCCTGGTGGAGTTGCAGGTCGAGGTGCAACACTCGCGGGCCGACGGGTTCGAGTGCGGAAGCCAGCAGCGCGCTGTCGGCCAGCCCAAGCATGGGGACGCGCGTTTCGTTGACGATGCCGAGCAGCAGTCCGAGCTGCGTGCGTGAGTACCCCGGCGGCACGGCGAGCAGCAGACCCGTCATGTCGGCGCGCACGGGTTCGATGATCTGCGTGAGCTGCTCGAACGCGAGATCCGCTGCGGAAAGCACGCGTCCCGCCGCCATGCGCGGCAGCGCTTCGGTTCCGAGGTTGCGCCAGAAGTCGTTCTGCACGCCAAGCGGTTGCAACCGCGACTGACGCGCGGCCGCCTCGCCCGTGAGCACGCCAGCCGGGCCGGGCAACGCAACGCCAGGGTGCTCGCTCACGAACTCGCCCGTCTCCCCGCCCGCGCGGGCAAGGACGAGGCCTGCATCGTTGAGTTCAAGCGCGAAGTGGCTCATGACTGTCGATCGTTCGGTAAAGCCTACCGGGTCTGCAGGTGCCGGATCACGTACTGGTCCAGGTACGTTTCGGTCTCCTGCACGAGGCGCTCCTGTGAAAGCTGGAGCTGGTGCAACAGGAACATGAGCACGATGCTGATGAGCAACGCCACGAGCGTGGAGTTGAAGGCGACACCCAGGCCCTCTGTCACGCCGGCGATATCGCCGGTGACTGCCTTGTGTGCCTGCGCCAGCGCATCGCCGATGCCGCGGACCGTGCCGATGAAGCCGATCGCCGGAATGGCCCAGGCAATGTACCGCACCATCGACAGCTCGGAGTCGAGCCGGTCGGCTTCAGACTGGCAGACGCCGCGCGCCGCATCGGACACGTCCTGCACATTGCGGGTTGCACCGAACCGCGACAACGCGGACAGCACGGCACGTGGCAGCAACATGCGCCGCGTGTCGGCGGGCATGGCCTCGACCTGCCGCGAATACTCGCGGGTATCTTCAGGCAGGATGCGCATGCCTTCAGGCACGTGCACCAGGTCCGTGTTGAGCAGTTGCCACTCGCGACGCGTTTCCCAGCCCTTGTACGCCATGATCGCAAAAGCCCAGAGCATCAGGATGAAGCAGGCCTCCTGCTCGTAGTCCTTGAGGATGATGTAGAGCGAGCGCTCCGGCACGTACTCCGGATTGGTGCGCATCTGCTCCGCCTGTTGGGTCAGCAGCGCGGCCGCCTTCGGCCTGACACTGGTGACGTAGATCCCGTGCACGACGATCACCGCCAGGATCAGCGCGAACAGGTCGAAGACGAATTCGCTGGGCATCATTCTTTTCTGGGTAGCCATCTCTAGACCTGGTCAGATGTCGATTGGAAACGAAACGTCGAAATCGGCGCGCACTTCTTCGCTCGGCACGAAGCGCTGCGACGACGGGGCGCGTGCCGGAGGAGACGGAGTGGCAGTCGCGGCAGGCGTGCTCGCCGACGGTGTTGCTGCAGTTGGCGAGGGCGTTGCGGCAGGCACAGCCGCCGGCTTGGCCGGCTCCGTCTTCGCGGGCGCAGGGCTCGCGGGGGCGGCAGGCGGTGTCGCCGGGGCCGCGGCCAGCGCGGCGAGCGCTGCAAGCGACGCAACAGTCGCCAGGGCTGCTCTCAGGTGTCGTGCGTTCATCAGGATCACTCCGCGTAGCGGGCCAGCCGGAAGCCGAGATCGGTGCGGGTCACGGCCCCGAAGTCGCGGGCCGTCAGCCGCAGGTCCGTGACACCGGATTGACGCCAGCTCGACCCGCGGATCACGCGCTGGCCGGCCTCACCGTTGCTCAGGGGATCGACGGCAACCTGGCTTGCGTCTGCGGTCACAGTGTAGAGGTCCTGCGTCCACTCGGCGACATTGCCGCCCATGTCGAACAGGCCGAGCGCATTCGGGGGGAAGGAACCCACCGGCGCCGTGGCGGGATAGCCGTCGTCGTAGTCGGGGATGACATCCTGGACGACGATGCGCGCGGAGTAATCCGCGTAATTGCCGGACCGCGCCGCGACGGGCAAAGCCTCGCCCCATGGATACCGGCGCGTGGCCGTACCGCGCTCGTAGCGGGCTGCCCATTCCCATTCGGCTTCGGTGGGCAGGCGATAGCCGGTCGTCGCCGGCACGATCGGCACCAGCGCACCGTTCTTCGTTTCGTACGCGACAGGCAGGCCTTCCTGCTCGGACAGCCAGTTGCAGAACGCCGCGGCCTGCTGCCAGCCGATGTTGACCGCCGGCTGCCGGTCGAGGTCGAGCGAGTGGGCGGCAACAAAGCCGGAGCGGTGTTCCGCGCGGAACTGTCGGTACTCGGCGTTCGTCACTTCGCGGGTACCGAGATAGAACCGCCGCTTGAGCTCCACTTCCCGCTGAGCCTCGTTGGCGCGACGACCGGGTTCCCGGCGCGAACTGCCCATCACGAACTTGCCCGCGGGCATCAGCCTGAGTTCGCCTGCTTTCGAGTTGATCACGGCGGGAATCGCCGCCACCTTTGCTTCCTCTGCGGTCAGCAGCGTGACGTTCACGGCCTGCGTGAGGCCGGGCCTTGGCGTGACCGACACCTTGTGCGTCACGAGCCCGGGCTTGCGGATCTCGATGTCGTGCGTCGTCGCCGTCAGCCGCAGCTTCTGGTTGGCATTGCCCCGCGGCGCACCGTCCACGAACAGCTGCGCGTCGGCGGGTTGGGCGGACACGGTCAGTTCACCGTAGATGCCGGTCAGTTCCAGTTCGACGACCTGCCGGGCACCGGGACCTACGCTGACGCTGCGCTCTGCCGGTTCGTAACCCGGCTTGGCGAGGACGATGGCCTGCGAGAGATCGGGACGGACCGGCAACTCGAGCGGTGTCTGGCCGCGGTAGGCACCGCCGACGGTCACGCTCGCGCCGGCCGGGTTGCTGCGGATCACGAGGCGGCCGTCAGGCAGGCCGAGGCGCACAGGACCGACGGTCTGGGCCTGGTTGGCGACGACGTTGAGGTCCGTGGCCCAGGGAGTGAAGCCCTTGAGTCGCAATTCGAGCGGCTGGCTGCCTTCGTCGATGTCCGTCTCGAGCGGCGTGACGCCCCGAAGCTCACCAGCCACATACAGTTCCGCGCCCGCCGGCTCGGAGATCACGTTGACTTTCGCCCACGCAGGAACGAGCTCCGGTGCCAGCGATTGCTTGACGCCGGCGCCTTCCACGTCAAGCTCGGTGGTGAAGGCACGATAGCGGGGCGCCGCCAGCGAGACGGTTCGCTTTCCCGGAGCCACTTCGAAAACGCCAGGCGCGGAACCGACTTCCTTGCCGTCGATGCTGACGGTGGCGGCGACGGGAACCTCGATGCTGAGCATGCCCGGCAACTTCTCCAGCGTGATGTCGACACGCTGGTTCGCTTCCTCGGTCACTTCCACGGTCTGCGTCAACGGCTTGTAGCCGGCCCGCTCGACCTGCAGTTCGTATTGGCCGGGCCGTACGAGGAACTGCGACCCCAATCCGAACGCGGGCAGGCCGCCGTTCAGTGCGATGCGATCTGCGCCGGTCGCCACCGTGACCGTGAGCGAGACGGATGTGAAGACGAACCAGATCGCGACCGCGAAGAGCGCCGCCACCACCGGGATGATGACGCGGCGTGGCTGGAAGCCGGGGGCGCGCGCGACGGCTGCGCCGGGCGTTCGGAAGTGGATCGGTTCGATGCGTTCTTCGTCGGCTACGGTGCCGCCGGAGACGCGCTGGCCGGGGTCGATGACAGGCGGCGCCGTGATGTTGCCGACACTGCCATCCTCGACGGTCAGGACCAGGCGCCCGTCGCGACTCCCGAGCTGCAAGCGGGCCGCGCCGATCGTCACGACGTCGCCCGGCTTCAGCCACACGGAACTGCGCGCGGGCAGGCCGTTGTGCTGCAGATCCGCGCCTTCTGTCGGCTGCAGGAACAGCGCTTCCTCATGCAGCCCACACCACGCCGCCGGCCCGTCGAAACCGCCGGCCAGGACGATGCTGGAGCCGGCGCCTCCCAGGCTCAGCGGAAATTCCTGCGCGGTGAAGGTCCGTTCGCCCAGCGCATCGCTCAATGTCAGCGTGAAACTCAAATCCTGTCCTCGCAGCGAATGACGACCGGGGCTGGCGCAGCGCCCGGTACGACGGTGATTTCACGGCGTACGTCGCGGAAACCCGGCCGCGTGCCGACGACGGTGTACTTGCCCGGGGTCAGCTCGACGGCTTTGCGAGTGAACGGCCCGAGATCGCCGACACGATAGATGGTCACCTGGGTCAGGTTGTCGGACTCGAGTGCCACTTGCACGGGGACCGACACCCGTTTCAGCCACTCGTCGAGCGTTGCGATCTGCTTGGCAAGGACGGGTCCCGCAGGGGTCACGGCCTTGGCGCGGTTGAGCGTGACGGTGGCCGAGTCGCGCACCGGGGCGCTGAACAGCCGCTCGGGCTGGGTGACATAGAGCTGCAGCTCGTCGTTCAAGGTGGCGCGAGGGCCGGTGCGCTCGGCGCCCTGCTGGGCTGCGGCTACCGTCGCATCCAGCGTAAGGACGGCCTGATAGTCTGCGAGCGCCTGTTGCCACCGCTCCGCCGCCTCGTGGGTGCGGGCGCTGGCCAGGCGGAGCGCGATCGTCGCGGTGCGCTCTTCCTGCTCCAATTGCTGCAGGGCCTGCTGCACTTCTGGTGCCTTGGGCCTCATGCTGCCGGCCTTCTCAAAAGCCTTCCGGGCGCCGGGATAGTCCTTGGCAGTCATCGCCGTGAAACCGCCAGCCATTGCAGCGGCGAAGGCATCCCCCGCCAGCCGGGCCTGCAGGCGGGCCACGCCTTCCGTCGCACGCCGGGTGTCCGGGTCCAGTTTTGCTGCACGCCCAAAGGCGTCTGCGGCGGCGGTCAGGCGGCCTTCCTTCTCGTCCGTGTCCGCTTGCCTGAGGAGCGCCATGACCGCATCAAGCGACTGGGCGCGACGCAGCCCCCGAGTGGCTTCCGCCTGACCGGGCGCGAGCTTCAACGCCAACTCATAGGCTTCTTGTGCAGCAATTGCGCTGCCGGAATCGAGCGCTGCAAGTCCTCTCGCCAGCGCTTCCTTCAGGACTTCGGTGGCACGCGCTTCAAGGTCCGAGACCGATTTTGCTGCACCCTCGTAGCCGCCGATTGCTGCAGCATAATCCCGGGTGGCATAGCTCGCGGCCGCTGCCGAGATCCCTGCCTGCAGCGCAGCCCAGGGCTCCGTAGCCCATTGATCTATGGCCCTTTCCTTCAAGGCATCGACCCGTGGAGTCAAGGTTGCGAGCAGGTCATCTGCCTGCTGTTTCAGCACCGCAAGCGCCTCGAGCTCGGCGGGCGTCAGTGCCTTGTCCACGACCTCGGGGGTGGGCGGGGGAGCGACCGCCACCACCGGCGGAGGAGCAGCGACGCGATCAGGCAGCACGAAGAAGACCACGCCAGCTGCAGCAATCAGCAGCACCAGGGCCGCGGCAGTGAGTCCCTTGCGGAACCCCTCTTTGCGGAGTTCCGCCGGCGTCGGTCCGGCGTTCGCAGTCGAAGTCCGTTGCCACTTCGCCTGCAAAGGGGCTTCGACGACGGGGGGATTGAGCACGGGGGCTGCGACCGGCCTCGGACCGGCCATGCGGTTGCGCTCCGCTTCGAGGGCTTTTCTCAGCTCGGCGGCAATGGCTGGCATCGAGGGCCGTTGGGCGGGGTCCTTCTCCAGGCAGCGATGGACCAGCGTGGTGACTTCGCCTGAGACCGGATAGCGGGACGAGAGCTGTGGAACAGCCTGCCCTTCGACCTTGGCGGCATCGATGTCGGGATAGAAGGGCGGGTAACCGGACAGCAATTCGTAGAGGAGCACGCCGAAGGCGTAGACGTCGTCCGCCAGCTGGGCCGGTGCGCCGCGCCACTGCTGCGGACTCATGCTGTAGGGCGACCCTGCTCCCAGGGCCGGATCCGGCGACTGCTCGAGGGCGAGAGCCAAGCCGAAATCGGCCAGCCGCGGGCTCCCGTCGATCGACATCAGCACGTTCGTGGCCTTCACGTCCCGGTGGACGATGCCGGTGGAATGGGCATGTGCCAGTGCGTCGGCGACGGGGATGGCCGCATGCAGCACTTCGTAGGCGGGCCGCCCACGGAACTGGGTGAGGTCGCCGCCGGCGAGATACTCCATCGCAATCCAGGCTTGGCCTGCCTCGCGATGGAAGCCATCGACCCGAACGATATCGGGATGGACCAGCGACTTGAGGCGCTCGCATTCGAGCGCCAGCGCGTCGAGCAGCGCGGGATTGCCTGCCACCCGATCGGAAAGCAGCTTGAGCGCAACGTGCCCACCGAGCTCGCGGTCTTCGGCAAGCCAGACTTCTCCCAGGGCGCTCTGGCCGAGGGGACGAACCAAGACAAATCTTGCAGACAGCGCGTGCCCGCTCTTCATGATCATGGGATGCCCTGAGAAACCGACCGCACCGACAGCCGACGCAACCTCCGACTCATCCTGCAGGAGTCGACGCTTCAGCGACGCGCGGCACTACCTTCGCTGCCCTGGCCGGCCACTGCATCGGGAACCGCAACCGGCATGCCGGTTTCGTTCTCGTACAGTTCCTTCAGCAGACGCCGCCATTCGTGGAATTGTTCTTCGGCGGTCCCCGTCAGCTGCAACGTCCGGCCCTCCACCTCGACGACCATTGGCTGCACTTCGGCCTGGAATGACTGGCCGAGCTGCTTCAGCGAATCCGAGTGCATCTTGGCTTCCGCCGCCTTGTCGAACCCGCTCTTCACGGCGTACACGCCGCCGATGATGCCTGCGGTTGCGGCGGCACTGCCGACATAGGTTTCCGAATTGGCGCCCGCGACGACACCGGCGATGATGGCCGCGGCCCCCAGCAGCTTGCGGTTCATTGCCGAGCGCCTTGCGGCGGTTTCCTGCTCGATCTCGTCGTAACTGTAGCGACGCCAGTTCTGGTAAGGCTCCGCCACGTTGTCGCTGAACAGCGCGTAGTGTTCGTTCAGCGTATCGACGAACGCGTAGTCGCGCTCGCGGATGAGCTGGATGCGAGCCGGCAGCGGGTCGTCTTCGGCAGGCAAGCGCTGCACCTGGTAGACGCCCTTCTTGTCCTGCTTGAGATAGTCCTTGAAGGCGTAGGGCGCAAGATCGGATGCGAAACGCAGGTCCGATATGCGACGGATGCTTTCGAGGTCGTTCGCGGCCAGCTTCTGGCGGGCGGCCAGCATGTCGTTGGCGACCTCGCTGTAGAGATTCTGGAACGGATCGCGGGGCCGGCCGCTAGTATCGCGATACGACCGCGTATCCGCGGGGGCTTGGTATACCTTGGTGAACCACGTGCGCCCCGACGCATCACGCACGGCGAGTTCGAGCTTCAGCGTCATGCCGTTCGACTCGAGGATCTTCCCCGAGACCATGACGTCGAGCGAATTCTCTTCCATCGGCACGACGCGCACCTGGCCCCAGTGGCCCGTGCCTTCGAGCGTGCTGCGCAAACGCATCGGCATGTACCGCGACTCCGCCTTGCGCACGTCCGGGAAGATGCTCGCTTCCTCCTGGACCTTCTCGTCCTCGGGCACGTTCGGATCAAGCAGCTGCACTCCCACGTCGAGGAGCTGCTCCGAGGCGATTTCGGTCGTGGCCTGGACGGCGTTGACGCGCTGAACGGGCCGCGTTTCGACGACACACGCGCTCAAGCCGAAGAGCGCGAGGGTTGCCAGCGCCATCCTCATGGAGGGCGCAGTCATCCGTCGGTGCTCCCGTGCCGTCGCATTCGTCATGTCAGCCGCCCTTCTTGTAGTTGCGGTATTCCTGCCAGAGCTTGTCGCGGAGTTCGGGATCGGTTTCCTTCATCGCGGCCTCACGCAGCTGGCGTGCGACGATGTCGTCGTCGCTGCCGTCCGGAATGCCGGCAGGTACCGTGTTCGGTCCCGAACCGCCGCCCTTGCCGCCACCGCCTACGCCGCCACCACCACCCTGCCGACTGCCGCCCTGCGACTCGGAGCCCTGGCCACCCGGAACGCCGCCGTTCTGCTCGCCCGATCCTTCGGCGTCGCCGTTGCCGTTATCGCCTTGGCCATTGCCGTTGCCCTGAGCCGCGCCGGCGCCTTGCTCGGAACCGGCGCCGCCTGCGCCGGCCGGATCGGCGCCACCTGCACCGGAACCGCTGCCGCGAGACTGGGCCAGCACCGCCTGCTCCTTGCGCAGGTGACCGTCGAAAACGCGGAAGGTTTCTTCGATGCGGCGATTGATGTCGGCGCGCTGCTCGTCTGCAGTCATCGGGCCGCTGCCTGCGCCGCCGGTGCCCGAGGCGGCGCCAGCAGGACGCCCGGCAGTGCCGCCTGTCCCGCCGCCCGGATTCCCCGCCGAGCCTGCCGACCCGCTGTCGTTGCCAACGCCACCGGCACCGCCTGCCGATGCCGCGCCGCCCGCCGCGGAGTCGCCGCCCGCGCCACCTTGTCCGCCCGGCTGGCCGGATCGGGATTGTGCAGTGGCCCCGCCCGCACCCGACGGACCGCCTGCTGCGCCGACGGCACCGCCACCCGCAGTCGACGCGACGGTCCCAGCGCCACCCGCTCCGCCTTGACCGCCGGGTTGGCCGCCTTGCTGTCCTGAAGATTCGCCGACGCCGCTCCCTTGGGAGCCGCCCGTGGCGGCAGCCGACCC
>CAIUGU010000147.1 GCA_903898785.1 uncultured Pseudomonadota bacterium
CAATTCGAATGATTCGTTTATTGCGGTTATTGCGTTTAGTGGCCGGGACCCGGCCTTTTCAGTGGCTTGGTGATCCATCCCTTGCCGGTATGATAGCGTATGATATCATGCCCCATGGCTCAACTCCTGGTCCGAGACCTCCCCGAAACCCTGGTGCTGGCGCTCAAGGAACGCGCGGCCGCCAACGGCCGCAGCGCCGAGGCCGAGCACCGGCTGATCCTCGAAGAGGCCCTGCGCAGCGGTCGTAACGAGTTCCGCAAGCGCGCCGCCCGGCTCCGCGCCGGGACTGCCGGCAGGATACAGCTCGAATCGGCCGACCTCATCCGCGAGGATCGCGACTCCCGATGACGATCGTCGTCGACGCCTCGGTCGCGCTGAAGTGGGTGCTGGAGGAGCCGGGGAGCGACGCTGCCGAAGAGTTGCTGGAGAAGGATCTGGCAGCTCCCTCGCTATGGTTGCTGGAGGCCGGGAACGCCCTGTGGCGCCGCGCGTTTCGCGGAGAGCTGACGCAAGCCGACGCCGTGGAGCGATTGACAGCGCTCACCAAAGCGCCGGTCGCGAGCGTGCCGCTGGAGCAGGACCTTCCGGAGGCGATGCGCCTCGCGCTCCAGCTCAACCACCCGGTCTACGACTGTCTCTACCTGGCACTCGCGAAGCGCCTGGGGACCTATGTCGTCACCGCCGACACCCGGTTAGGCCAGGCGGTGGCTAACCATGACACGCATGTCGGGCACATTCGGGTCTTGTCGCCGATAGTCCGCGGCAGGGGGCCACGCATGTAGCGGAAAGGCAGAACTGGGAATACTCCCACCTCGCGTATTGCCACTTCTGCCGCTGTTGATTGCATAGCGTAGAGTCTCAGTCGACAGGTGATCCTCATCGAAACAAGGTCAAGTCGGATGCGCTCTTTGTGGACGATCACTCAAGCATGTACGTGGATCGCGACGAAAGACGAACGCCTCGTCAATGTAGTGAGCGGTGAAGATTTGGTTGAGGGGGACATTACGGTATCTGCAAGAACGCCTCTTCCAGATGATGATTCGAGTAGACCATCTGACCTGCCCCCGGGTTTTCGGGCCATCGATTAGTTGAGAGACTGGCCTCCGAGAGGAGGCAGAATGAAGAAGTCGAAGTTCACGGAAGAGCAAATCGTGGGGATGTTGCGGGAGACGGATCGTGATCCCGTAGCGACGGTGGCCAAGCGCCACGGCGTGAGCGATCAGGCGATCTACACCTGGAAGAAGCGGTTCGGGTCGTTCCAGCCGGATGATGTTCGGCGCCTGAAGCAACTCGAGCAGGAGAACGCGCGGCTGAAGAAGCTGGTGGCGGAACGCGACCTGGAGATCGAGGTGATGAAGGAGATCGCCGCAAAAAAATGGTGAGCGTGCCGGTCCGTCGTGAGCAGGTGGCGTATGCAGGGCGCCGCGGCCTGTCGCAACGACGGTCTTGCACGCTGCTGAAGGTTGCCCGTTCGGCGCTCGGTTACCAGTCGACCAAGGCGATCGAGGATGAGCCCGTAGTGGCGCGGATGTCTGTGCTCTCGGCGCAGTATCCGCGCTACGGCTACCGCCGCATCCGGATCTTCCTTGGCCGTGATGGCCACGCGATGAGTCCCGGCCGGGCACATCGTCTGTGGCGGCGCGCGAAGCTGCAGGTTCCACGTAAGCGCCGGCGCAAGCGGATCGCGACCGGGCGGCCTCGTCCGCAGGCCCCGAGTGGCATGAACCATGTATGGTCTTACGACTTCGTCTTCGACTGGTGCGCCAATGGCCAGCAGCTCAAGTGCCTGACCGTGACCGACGAGTGGACCCGGGAGGGCCTGGCGATCGAGGTCGACGGTCGCATCCGCTCAGGACGTGTCATCGAGGTGCTGTCGCGGCTGGTCAGCGAACGCGGTGCGCCGCTTTACCTGCGCTCCGACAACGGGCCGGAGTTCGTCTCGCGGGCGCTGCTGAAGTGGATCGTCGACCAGGGCATCGAGACTGCGCTGATCGATCCTGGCAAGCCCTGGCAGAACGGTGCACTGGAGAGCTTCAACGGCAAGTTCCGTGACGAATGCCTGAACATGGAGTGGTTCAGGTCCCGCGGTGAGGCCAAGGTCCTCATCGAAGCCTGGCGCAAACACTTCAACGAAGTTCGCCCGCACTCGAGCCTCGGGTATTTGACGCCGGCCGAGTTCGCCGCAAAACTTCAACAGACCAACGCAGCTCCCGCTTCCGCAACGGGCCGGGACGCTGCGCGATGCGGGGCTTCGCGCCCCGGCTCGTTGCAACACCGTCCTTGACGGGACAACCGAACGACCAGGAGACGCCAGTTCTTCCAACTTAACCGTGGTCCTAAGAATCAGGGCAGGTCAGGACGTCATCCGGTTCGTTATGTTTCGCCTCGCCGACAGCTTGCCGGTGGAAGCGCTGACGCGTCTGGAAGCGGCGGACAAGCCTGCAGCAATGCGCCACGAAATGCTCGACCGGGAGTGGGGTGCATGCTGGCTCGAGGTCGATGCCACTGCGCGCCTCGTTGCAGACGCGTTTCCCAAGTTCGCTGGCGATCGTTGTCGGTTGCGCGCGTGGCCGATCATGCCCGATCACGGGCATGCCCTATTCACCGCATGGCCGGGTGACGCCCGTTCTTCCAACCCAACCTTGGTCTGAAGAATCGCGGTGGCTCATTTCATTCCATGATCGCGGCTTGCACCATGCTACGAAATTGATTGCGCAACGCAATCCGGTCGGGATCGCTCACCTGGACCATGTAGATGGCCGTCAGCTCGTTCTTCGGATCGACCCAGAAGAGCGTTCCGGCATTGCCGGCCCAGCCATATTCCCCGACCGAGCCGGGCAGCGCCGCCTCGCCTGTCATCGTTCTGACTTCGAAGCCCAGACCGAAGCCCAGGCCGGGCGGCCGGCCCGGCCGGGTGCCCGTATGGTCGGCCGTCATGAAGGCCAGCGTCTGCTTGCCGATCAGGCGCTTGCCGTCGAGTACGCCGCCGTTCGCCAGCATGGCGGCAAAGCGGAGATAGTCGGCCATCGTGGAGGTGAGTCCGCCACCACCGGATTCGTACTTCGCGCCGTCGTCGACCTTGAAGCGCGGCGTCATCGGCTGGCCACCGGGGCGCGGCCCGGGCTGGGCGGCCCGCGCCACCTTGTCGGCCGGCACCTGGAACTGGGTATCGGCCATGCCGAGCGGCTTGAA
>CAIUGU010000148.1 GCA_903898785.1 uncultured Pseudomonadota bacterium
CAGTCTCATCCGGGTCCACCTGACAGGCAGGAACGAACAATGCAGAAGACACGGATCTACGTGGCGGCCTCCTTGGCCACCGTCGCTGCCGGCACCGCGATCGCCGCAACGAAGCTGTCGGACAAGTTCTCGAGCTCCGTCCTGAATTCCATGTGGACGTCGTATGCCGACGGCGGCACCACGCTCTCGCCCGTTGGCGGAGCGCTTTCGGCCGCCGCCGACGGCAGCGGGACCGCTGCCGTCGTGATCGAGGGTTACCAGCTCTCGAGCTATTCCTGGAAGGCCAGCGTGTCGGCGCGTCAGGTGAAGGCATCATCCGCGCTCATGCAAGCTGCGTTCGATGCCTTCATGGGACTGCAGTATGGCCCGTTGGATGAGGGCACTGACCTCAACAGCCAATCCAACGGTTACCTGATCGGCGTGACCATCGGCGACGGCTTTGCGTCTGCCGGCTGGAGTCTCTATGAAGACGGCGCGGAGACCGACGGCGATGGCATCCAGCTCTCGACCGCGAAGCTCCTGAAGGGAAACGTCACCGCCACCTACACCTCCAACAAGGACCGCCTGTCGATCGTCGTCGGCAAGTACAAGAAGACCTTCACGTTCTTCATGGAAGACAGCCCGTTCTTCGAGGACGCCTATCCGTACCTCGGTGCAAATGTCGAGGGCGACGTGTCGGGGACGCTGTTCACCTTCGACAACTTCTCGGTGACGGGCAAGGGCCTCATCTCCGCCGAGTGACGCCCGTCTCGAAGACCTGCAGCAGTCGCATCATCACCGGCCCGCCATCCTCCTCGGATGGCGGGCCGGTTTCCTGTTGGTCGATCGGTCCTTGGCCTCAGCGGAACCGCAGTCGTCCGCCGAGTGGTGCCGATGGCGCGCGCGCAGCGTCGGGAAGGCCGATCCAGGCGTCCCGCGCCGCACGCTCCGCAGCCCGCTCGCGCTCCGCGACGAGGCGGGCGAGCGGGATGTCGATCGTGAGGCGTTCGTCGACGCTGAGGCCCATGCCCGGGAGCTCCGCGTGCTCGCGCGAGTCGAGGAGCGCCATGAGCCGCTTTGCGTTGTCGCCGTCGGCCGCGATCCACGTTGCGTTCACGGCGTCCACTGCCGCGCGCGACGGGTCGGACACCTCGATCGCCCTGACGATTCGGGCGATGCCTGCCGCTGCCGGGTCGGTCATGTCGTAGTAGTCCGGCAGGGACGCGCGCGCTGCAGCGAGCGATGCAGCCCTTCCGGCCTCCGCGCCGCACTGCGCTCCGATGTCACGCAGCAGTTCCGCCTGCAGCGTCCGCAGCGGCTGCAGGCGATCGCGCAGGCGTGCCACGGTGGCCATGCCGGGCTTCGTGGCCACGTACTCGACGAAGTCGGCGCCATCCGTCGAGTTGGTCTGCGTCACCATTGCGCGGATCGAGTCGAACGCCGCGTCCGTCGACGCGCCCATGGCCGCTCGCCAGTCATCGGCGCGCGCGCAGACGAGCGCAAGCGCCTTGGTGCACGTGGCGGCGTCGGTCGAGCACGCCATGGCGACCGCCACCGGGTCGAATCGCGGGTACTTGACCGGCGCGATGAACGACGAGAGATCCCAGGGCCCGAGTTCCCAGTCGAAACCCGTGCGGCGGCTCGTCAGGAAGACGCGCGTGGCGACGGTGCGCGGGTCATCGGCTGCGGCGCCGTGAATTGCCGCCAAGGCATCGAGCAGGCGATCATCGGACGCGCCGAGCCGGGCCATCGTCTGCCGGGCGAGCGACGCGTACTGGTCGATCGCCTGCTGCATGCCAGGCTTCTCCTCGAGGAACAGCTCGTCCGCCTTCTTCTCGGCCTGTTCGAGGGGCTGCGCAAGGTCCTGCCAAGCCGCGGACTCCAGGATCTCGGCGTCGTGGATCGCCACCTGCACCGCCGCCTGCGTTGCCTCCGGCGTGAGCCAGATGCGCTGCAGCAGCGCCTGCTGGCTGGGCTTGAACCGGCCGGGATGCATGAACTGGTAGGTGCCGGAGGGCATCGACGGCTCCTGGAGCGGGTCCGCGCCATCGTCGTCGGGGTTGCTTGTCTCCACCCGCTCCGGCCGGATCAC
>CAIUGU010000149.1 GCA_903898785.1 uncultured Pseudomonadota bacterium
CGGTGGGCCTGGGGCCACTCAGTCGTAGTCGTGCATCGACTGGCCGAGCATTTCCGGCGTGATCAGCGTCGTCCCCTGCGGCGTCACGTAGAACCGCGCCTCGTCTTCCGCGCGGTCGATTCCGGTGGTGAAACCGTCCGGAATGACGCAGAACTTGTCGACGACGGCACGCCGAATCCTGACATCGCGGCCGACACGAACCTCGGGCAGCAGGACCGAGTCCTCTATGACGGAGCCGCGATCGATCGTGACGTCCGTGAACAGCAGCGAACGAATGACGGAAGCGCCGCTCACGACGCAACCACTCGACACCAGCGCCTGAAACGTCTGTCCACGCGGATCGGGGCCCTCGAAGTCGAACTTCGCCGGCGCAAGGTGCTCCTCGAGTGTACGGATTGGCCACTGCGGGTCATACATGTTGAGTTCCGGCTGAACGCGCGTCAGGTCCATGTTGGCCTCCCAGTAGGCATCGACGGTGCCCACGTCACGCCAATATGGGTGCCCGTCGACCATGTTGACGCAGCTTCCGGAATAGCGGTGCGCATGCACGTGCTTCCCTTCGCGCAACAGCCTCGGTATCACGTCCCGGCCGAAATCGTGCGTCGATTCGGGGCAATGCGCGTCCTCCCGGAGATAGGTGTAAAGGGACTCGGTGTTGAACACGTAGATGCCCATGCTGACGATCGCGCGCGTGGGATCGCTTGCCATGGGGCGTGGCACCGCCGGCTTCTCGGAAAAATCCAGCACCCTGCCGTGATCGTCCATTCGCAGGACGCCAAACGCGCCAGCCTCGGCCAGCGGCACCTCCAGGCAGGCGATCGACACGTCCGCGCCGTTCTCGACGTGCTCGGCCAGCATCAGCCCGTAATCCATCTTGTAGACATGGTCGCCGGCCAGCACGAGAACGAGGCGTGGCGACTGCATCCGCAGGATGTCGATATTCTGATAGAGGGCATCCGCGGTGCCCGCGTACCAACCTTCACGCATCCGCTGCTGGGCTGGAAGCACATCGAGAAACTCCTGCAGCGAGGAGTCCAGGAAGTTCCAGCCTCGTTGCAGGTGCTGGATCAGGCTGTGCGCCTTGTACTGGGTCGCGACACCGATCCGGCGAATGCCGGAATTGATGCAATTGCTGAGCGTGAAATCAATGATGCGGTGCTTGCCACCAAAAGGCACTGCGGGCTTGGCGCGCCAGTCGGTCAATTGCTGCAGCCGCGAGCCTCGCCCACCCGCCAGCACGACGGCGTAGGTATCGCGTATCAGCGGAGCGATCGACGGCCGACGATGATGCTCGCCTGCGAAGACCGGGGCCCGAAACCGGCCTGAGTCACTGGTGCCATGCGAGTCGTTAATGGCGATTCCCCGTTACCGGCAGTCCCATCGAAGGCGAAATCGACTCGCGCGATGTCGCTACGCGCCCGAAAGGCCTGTGCGAGGCCTGTTGGACAGGTCCAAAGCCGTCCGGTTCCGCTGCATCCGCGGCGTCGCCAGTTTACCTTCGCGAACGATCCCCCGGTATTCAGGCCGGCGGAATGGCACCCGATGCCATCAACGCGGCCCGCGTGGCGGCAACGAATGGCTCGATGTAGCCGGGGAACAGCTCGGCCAGCGGCGTGCCCTTGAATTCCGGAAGGAAGGTGCCGTTCCAGTTCGCCCAGAGCGACATGCCCTCGGGACCCTCGGTGCAGAGCACGCCGATGGCCATGATTTCCTTGACCGGTCCGGGCGGTTGCACCTCGTACGCCGCCTTCCACTCCGCAGCGCCCAGGTAGTTTCTTGGAACCTTGCGGCCGAGCAGCTGTTCGCGGACCGCCAGCAGCTCGTTCCACGAGCAGTATGCGGTTGCGGCAACGGGGCAGATCGCATTGCGCGACAGCGGGTGCGCCAACACGTGCGGGATGATGCGCCCGACGTCACGGCCGGTTGACCACGAGACCTTCTGCTCGCCATTACCCATCACGGCCACCGGCTCGAGCAGGTAGTACTCGGGCCACAGCCCCGCCGGGATGATGGTGAAGTCGAGGCCGGCGAACTCGATCACCCTGCGTATGAATGCCTTCTGGCGGGCCATCGTGCGGTGAACCGTGTCGGTCGGCCAGAACTGCTCGAACTCGTAGATGGCGCCGAACTCAGAGGGCACGAAGCGTTCGACCCCTGCTTCCCTCGCGGCAAAGATCAGCGGGTACTGCGACTCGGTCGCGGAGTACGGCACGCAGGAGACGAGGTAGTCCGTGCCGCGCAGGGCGGGAATCAGCTCGGCGTGATCGGTCACGTCGACAGACTTGACCACCACGCCATGGCTGCTCCATTGCGTGTAGCGTCGGCGCTTTTCGTCGTCGCTGTGCGCGGGCCCCA
>CAIUGU010000150.1 GCA_903898785.1 uncultured Pseudomonadota bacterium
GCCCTCGGGGTAGAGATCGGCCACCATCGTGGAGATGTTCGGCTTCAGCAGCCCGACGCCAAGGACGATCACGACGAGGCCCGCGAAGAACAGCTGCGGAGGCCCCGGAATCGCCAGCATCAGGTTGCCGACGGTCATCATCGTGCCGCCGGCCAGCACGGCCCGCTGCGCGCCGATCAGGCGGTCCGCTATCCATCCGCCCGGAAGTGCCGCCATGAAAACGGCGGCGGTGTACAGCCCGTATACGGCGGTGGCCGTCTTGTCGTCGAAGCCATAGCCGCCGGTCGCGACCGCATCGACGAGGAACAGCACCAGCAGCGCCCGCATGCCGTAGAACGTGAAGCGCTCCCACATCTCCGTGAAGAAGAGCGTTGCGAGGGCACGCGGGTGCCCGAAGAACCCGTTACGCGGGTCACTCACCCGGATGCGCCGCCTCGTGCCGGGCCTTGTCTGCGGCGCGCTGCCGGACGAGGTACTGGGCGAACAGGATGCCGAGTTCGTAGAGCACGTACATCGGGATCGCCATGAAGCTCTGCGACACGGCGTCTGGCGGGGTGAGGATGGCCGCCACGATGAAAATGCCGAGCAGCACGTAGCCACGATGCTTCTTCAGCGACTCCACCTTGACGAGCCCGGTCGCGGCCAGCAGCACGACCGCCACCGGGACTTCGAACGCCACCCCGAACGCGAAGAACAGCAGCAGCACGAAGTCGAGGTAGCTCGAGATGTCCGTCATCATCTGCACGCCGTCCGGAGTGGTCGACGTGAGGAAGGCGAACATCAGCGGGAACACCACGTAGTAGGCGAACGCCACGCCCACGTAGAAGAGCAGCACGCTCGACAGGAACAGCGGCAATGCGAAGCGCCGCTCGTGCCGGTAGAGGCCGGGCGCGACGAATGCCCAGACCTGGTAGAGCACGAAAGGCATCGCGATGAACAGTGCCGCGACGATCGAGAGCTTGAGCGGCGCCATGAACGGCGCGACGACGCTGGTCGCGATGAGCGACGTGCCCTCCGGCAGCTTGTCGAGCAGGGGCCGCGCAACGAGCGTGAAGAGCTGGTTCTGGAAAAAGGCCAGCGGCACGAAGACGACGGCGGCGGCAAGAAGCGAGCGGAGCAGCCGGGTGCGCAGCTCCAGCAGGTGCGATATCAGCGTGCCTTCCGCGAGCGGTTCGGCCTCACCCGGGTCTTGGCTCATCGGTCCTGTCCGGCGCCGGGGGCGGCTCCGTTGCGGGAGATGCGGCGATCGTGTCGGGCGTCGCGACGGCCGTGGTGCCCGGCTCGGCCGACGGGGCCGGTTGCGGGGCTGGAGTATGGATCGTGTGCGACGGCGGGTCCTTCAGCGGGTCGTAATGGACTTCCTGCTCGAGCTGCGTGCGCAGCTGTCGCGCCATGGACCGGGCACGACCAGCCCAGCGGCCGACGTCCGCGACGAGCTTCGGCAGGCGGGCTGGACCCAGCACCAGCAGCGCGATCGCGCAGATCAGCAGGATCTCGGTGAAGCCCACCTCGAACATGGCGGGCTCAGGCGTTCGGCTTGCTGTCGGACTTCGTGGCGCCAGCCCGCTCCTGGAAGTCGGCGTCCTTGCCGGACAGGTCGTTGAGTTGTTTCGTCTGCTCGTCGTCGCCGTCGTTCACGGCCTTCTTGAAGCCGCGCACGGCGGCCCCGAGGTCCGAGCCGACGTTCTTGAGCTTCTTCGCGCCGAACAGGACCAGTGCGATGACGAGGATGATGAGCAGTTCGCGAAAGCCGATTCCCATGTCAGGTCTCCGGGACCGTCGAATGCGGGTGGCAATGATACGCGAATCGCGCGTCAGTCCCCGCCTGCCGGCGCGGTGGCACGCAGCCAGAACGTGACCGGCCCGTCATTCGTCAGGCTCACCTGCATGTGCGCGCCGAACTGGCCCGTCGCGACGCGATTCCCGAGTTGCGAGCGGGCTCTTTGCACCGTGTAGTCGAAAAGGGCTCGCCCGAGTTCCGGAGAAGCCGCGCGCGTGAAGCTGGGCCGCATGCCCTTGCCCGTATCGGCGGCAAGCGTGAACTGCGGTACGAGCAGCAGGCCGCCCCCGGTCTCGAGAAGGCTCTGGTTCATGCGCCCATGGGCATCCTCGAAGACACGGTAGCCAATGAGACGTTCGACCAGGCGGTCGGCCTGCGCCTGCGAGTCCGTCGGCTCCACTGCGACGAGGACCAGCAGCCCTGGGCCGATCCGGCCCACGACGACACCATCGACCTCGACCCCGGCATGGGTGACGCGTTGCAGGAGGCCGATCATCGAGCTGACTTTGTGAAAATAAACCCACCAAAATGGCTTGAACAGGTATTCAATGTTAATAGACGCCCACAAATAAACCAGTAAATGACAAGTATTGGGAATTAATCCCACTTCACAAAGAAACGGCCCCAGACCAGTGTACAATGTTGGCGAAATGCACGAAGTAACGTGATTGTGGGACGGGTAGTCATCAGAAACGCATCTGTATGAGGGATGTGGTTCGATAAACCACACATTCAGCGAAGATTGGGCCTGAAACTCTAATTCTGCGACAGGGCCTTGGCCTTCTCCGTGGCTTCCTGTGCCTGGATATTCTTGCCCCGGGCGCGCAGCGAATCCGAGATCAGCTGCCATGCCATCGCCTGCGTCCGGTCGTCTCCGACCGACATGGCCAGGGCCTTGCGGCCCATGTTCTCGGCCTGCGGGTAGTTCCGCTGGTCCATCCGCAGGCGGCCCATCTCGATCCACAGCAGCGGGTTGTTGGGCTCGATGCGCAGGGCCCGGTCCAGCGACACGGTGGCGCCCGGCAGGTCACCTTTCTTCCTTTGCGCCTGGGCCTGCGACACCAGCGCCTTGCTCGCCGGACTCAATGTCGCGGCGGACGCTTTCGGTCTTTCCCGCGGCGGTGGCGCTGGCGGTGGCGCCTCGACGGCCGGTTCGGCATCGGGCGGGGGAGTCTCCACAGCTTGCGGCGGCGGAGTCAGCACCGGTCCGCTTCCGGCCGGGCGCTGGGCGGGCTGTGCCTGGACGTCCGC
>CAIUGU010000151.1 GCA_903898785.1 uncultured Pseudomonadota bacterium
CCGAGTTGCGGCAGCGAAGGCATCTGAGGCCCGCCGGCGCAACCGCCCAGGAACAGGCCCTTCGAGCCCAGTAAGGCGAAGAGCAGCAAACCCGGATTGAAAGGTTTTGGAACGATTCGCCTCATGCCGGGACATCGATGGGCTGCGCAACCAGGAGAAACCATATTCGAGCGTCCGATAGTCGAACGCCGATGTTCCACGGCTCGAATGCGGGTGCAAGTGTCCCACGCAGTAGCCCCAGGGTGATCGCTCGAAAAGCGCTCGCTTTTGATCTTGCGGGATTCCCAGACCCTGAGTCGGTGTGATTCATGGGGTGCCATCCGAATCGGCGGGGGCCCCATGGCAGCGACGCAGGCGAAGCTCGGCATTCTCGACCACTTCTCGGCACTGCAAGACCCGCGGCAGGCGTGGAAGGTGATCTATCCGCTGCCCGAGATCATGCTGCTGATCCTGGCGGCGACGATGGCGAGCGCGGAGGACTTCGTCGAGATCGAGGAGTGGGGCGAGGAGCAACTCGATTTCCTGCGCACGTTCCTGCCGTATGAGAACGGCATCCCGAGCCACGACGCGCTCAATGATCTCGTCAACGCGCTCGATCCTGAGATGTTCAAGGCGTGCTTCACATCGTGGGTGGATACGCTTCGCGATGCCGATCCGGAGATCATCGCCATCGACGGTAAGACCTCGCGGCGCACGCACAACCGGGCACGAGGACGCGAGCCGCTGCATCTCGTCTCCGCCTGGGCGGCGCGGCAGAGGCTCGTTCTCGGGCAGCAGGCGATCGACGAGAAATCCAATGAAATAAAGGCTATCCCGCTGCTGCTCGACCGGCTGATGCTGCGCGGCGCGCTTGTCACCATCGATGCCATGGGCACACAGGTGGAGATCGCGCAGAAGATCATCGATCGTGAGGGCGACTACTGCCTCGCGCTCAAGGCCAACCGCCCGGTCCTGCATGCCGATGTCGAGCGCTTCTTTGCCGATCCTGATGCCGCCAAGATCGCAACTCACTCGACAACGGATGGCGACCATGGACGGATTGAGGAACGCCGGCACGTCGTCTGCCACGACATCGACTGGCTGTTTTCCAACCGAAGGTACGCCGATGAACCGGCGTTCCCGGGCCTGGCGATGATCGGCATGGTGGAAAGCAAAGTCGAGCGTGGCGGCAAGCTGGCACACGAGCGGCGCTACTACCTTTGCTCAACCCGCCTCGATGCCGTGACATTCGCCCGCGCGGTGAGGGCACACTGGGGCGTCGAGAACCGCCTGCACTGGGTGCTCGACGTCGTCTTCCACGACGACCTCGCGCGGCTCAGAACCGGCCATGGGCCCCAGAACATGGCCATCGTGAAGCACATCGGGCTCAACCTGATGCACTCCACGAAGGCCACAGCGAGCTTGAAAGTACGAAGGAAAAAAGCAGCCTGGAATACCGGCTACCTCGCCGACATCCTGCGCGGAGCCGCCTGAATGCTTTCGAGCGATTCCCCTGCGAAGGGAGCGTCCGGTGGCTCGCGTGATGGGCAAGATTGAGTGCGGCGGGCTGGCCCGCTATCTTGGCCCCGGTTGTTGCGTCGTGGACGGAAGATGGGGAGAGGCCGCTCGTGGAAGCAGCGGAAG
>CAIUGU010000152.1 GCA_903898785.1 uncultured Pseudomonadota bacterium
CGCCCGCGACGATCGCGAACTTCGCCTGCGGCATCTGTTCCTTCCACGCCTGCGCGACGCTCACTTTCATGATCTCGTCGCGGTCGCCCACCATCTGGATGGTCGGCATGGTGAGGTTCTTGACGCCGGCGAGCATGTCGTTGCGATGGGCGTTGCGCGTGTACGGGAAATTGTTCACGTAGCGACGCTGCATCAGGCGAGCCTGGTAGGAAGGCGTCTGCCACCACTTGTTCTCCGACCACTGGAACGCCGGCCAGCCTGCCCAGATCGAGTAGTCCGAATTGAATCCCTTGCCTTCCGTGGCGGCTCGCTGGGCTTCGACGGCGCGCGGCGTCTGCGGCCTGCGGTCCTGAGGACGCGTGAAGCACTCGCCGCCTTCCAGCGTCAGCGACAGCACGCGCTCCGGGAACTGGATGGCCGCGTACATGGCATGGTTGCAGCCCATCGAGGTCGCCACCAGGTGGAATTTATCCACCTTCAGCCGGTCGAGCGCGTGCACGAACACCGTGGCCATGTCGCGCATGTCGCGTTCGCCCTTGAGCACGGGGTCGGGGCCCCAGCCCGGAGGATTGATCTCGATCACGCGATACTCGGTCGAGAGCATGTCTTTCGCCGTCGACATTTCAAGGCCTGCGGACCCCGGGAAGCTGACGATGACGGGGCCCTTGCCTGCCTCGACATAGCGAACCTTGAAGCCATCGACTTCGACAAAGCCTTCCTTGAAAGGCTTGCCGGGCAGGGGGCGCCGAATCTCGACGACGCGCGGCGGCCACCCCGGACCGGGTTCGACGGTCATGTCCGGTGCGACCTCGGGAGGCCAGGGCTGGGAGACCTGGGCATAGGCGACCGTACCGCTGCAGAGGGCTACGGCAGCGCCGACCAGTATTGACCGGCCATGCAAGTGCCGTTTTGTCCCGAGCGTCAACTTGTTATCGATTTTCATGGCATGGAGTTCCTGTTCGGGGAGTCGGTTATCGGGCCGCCGCGGTCCGCGCCGGCGAGTCCTTGATGCTTCTGTACGCAGCTTCGACGAATGCCGCCGTCGAACCCGCCCCCAGGCGAGTGCCGTAGCGCCCGTCGTAATCGCGGGTCAGCTGCTCCGCCCTGGTCTGCTCGAGCGTCAGCCCGCGCTCTACGGCGTCCCGGATTCGATCATGGATGATGGTCACCATATCCCGGTACTCGGCGACATCGCCTTCGTCGTAGATGTGCCCCATCGAGGGAATCACCATCGTGCCTCCCGCCGAGCGCCACTCGGCAACCGTGATGGCGAGCATCCGGTTGAGCCCATCGAGCGTGCCTTGGATGGAACCTCCGGCGGCGATGTTGATGTCCGGATAGGTCACATTCGCCAGCAACGCTCCGGAGGCCACCACGTCGGATCCGCGGAAGAACACCATCACGTCTCCGTCGGTATGCGCGGCAGGGACATGGATGATTTCTATGGGCTCGCCATTGAAGAAGATGTCGCGTTTGCCACGGAAGAAAGTGTCATTGGGGATGAGGTCTCCGGACGCCCTGGCGCGCCCGAGCGCCAAGGACACCGACTCGTGCGCAATCACGTTCGGCCGTTGCCCGCCCGGTACCAGCGGGGTTCCGATGGTGGCAACGGCGCCGATGCGCGAGGGATCCGACGAGGTCATGATGACTTGCCGGACCGGCTTGTTGCCGCCGAGTTTACGTACCTCCGCGAGGATCGCCGCACCCAGCTCCGCTTTGCCCGGATCCACGATCAGGATGCCCTCGTCGCCGATCTGCACCGCGACGTTCTGGCCACCGGCCGACACCATCCACACTTTGCCCTTTACATGCAGCGAAGTAACAGAGGTGTCCGCCGGGGGTGCCTTGGGTACAACCGTCGCCCGCGTCGTTGCCAATCGCATCGGCTTGGCAATGCCTGGCTTGTAGCCCCCCAGACGGCGCAATGTCGCGAGGTACTCCGGGTACATCGTTTCAGCACCGCCAAAGGCGGCCTCGACGGGGACGTCGTAGGTGCGCGCGAAGGTCTCCAGTTCCGCATGCTCCTGCGACGGAACGAAATGCGGGACCCTGCCGACTTCGACGTCCAGCTCGTCGATGGGCGTGCACTTGAAGAACGTGCCGCCGGGACCGCCGTTCACGAACCCGCCAAACTCGGTGACGCGCGTGGGCGCCCGGACATTCACGATCAGGTCAGTCGAGCGGATGAAGGGTTCGGTGTAATAGATCGGGTCGTCGACTGCAGAAATGACCGTCATGTACCCGTCGTGACGCACATAGTGCTCGACCATCCGGGCCTGGTCGCTGTGGGCGACGCCATTGCGGCGAATCCAGCCCGCCTTGAGATGCGTCGTTTCAACTACCAGCTTCTCGTCGATCCACTTCCCGGTCGAGAAGCCATCGTACGTATGGCGCGCGTTCGGACCCGGGTGAGGGCGTCCGTCCATCCAGATGGTCCGCATCAAGCCGTAGTTGCCCTGCGTCTGGTAGGCCATCAGGTTCTGGGTGACCGGATCGTAGATCTTGATGATCGTCAGGCCCCCTGGGCTTCGATCCTGGTACGTGGACGGATGCGGGATGCACTGGTGCTCAGGCACAGTGAGCCAGTCCGGCGAATAGGCCTGGGCCTTGTAGCGCACGGCGTCGTTCACCGGCAGACCGCCAAAGTCGCCTGGGTCCGGACCCGCACCGCGATCCGTCGGCTCTTCGTGGAAGCCGACCGCACCGAATCCGGGGCCGGCCGCGCCGGGCTGCTCCCAGTCGCCTACGATGTCGATGAGGTTGCCTCCATTGACCCGACTGTTCGGTGCCTGCGCTCCCACCGTGCTCGTCTGGCTGCACAATGCGAGCACCAGCAGCAATTCGTAACGGCGCCAGATGCTGTTCATCTTCTTGTTCCTCTTGAGCTCTGCAGTACGGCCGAATTCGTCCAGCTGCCGCTTCAGTTCCGGCCGCCTTGAATGCCGAAGTCGCCTACAGGCGGGCTGGTATTGCCAGGGGGATCCGTCAGGCAAGGAGAGGGATTCCAATTGGATCCGTCGGCTTCCAGCTTGAAGTGATTGCTGACGACGAACGGGACCCGGAGGTACGTGGGGTCATCGACGATCGTCACGACGTTCATGTAGTCCACGCCGAACAAGGTGACGCGGTCGTAGTACTCGGTCACCACCGCGTTCTCGCTGTAGGGCGCACCGTTCCTGCGCAGGTAGCCGGCTGTCAGGTTGGTGGTCACGACCTTGAGGCTGCCCCGTGCAACCGGGGCGGCTTGCGGAGGGCGAGGTGCAGCGGCGGCTCCGCCGGTTCCTGGCAGGCCAACTTGCTGGTTAAGCTGGTTGGCGGCTTGCTCGGGCGGGGGACGCATCCATTGCGCCACCGAATTTCCCTGCAAGTTCCGTTGACCCGCCGGCTCTGCGGGGCGGCCGAACTTGAAAATGCGGGTCTGCTGTCCCGAGTCCGTTTCGATCTTGAGCGTGTTGTCGTCCGACCACGATACGCGGAGCCGGGTGGGCTGTCGCATGATGGCTCCCGCCCCCCAGGCCTTGCATTGGGCTCCGCTCGCGTTATCCGCGGTGAGATTCCATTGCTTGCCCAATTCGAGCCCGGCCGCATTCAATGGAACCCCCTGAAAGTCACCGATAGGGGCCGTAAGCATCCGCCAGCGCCAGTCTTCGGTCACCTGGGCCACCCAATTGCCGGTCATATCGGCTTGCGCGGCTTCCCGCGCGGAGCGAGGAGGAGGGGGGCCAGGCGGTTGGGCTGCCCATGATTGCGCAGCCAGGCCAGACAGCACGAAGGTTCCGAGCAGCGCCCCTCTAATTCCCCGAATCTTCATGTGCGACCTCTTTATCGAAACCTTTTCTACGGGACACCTGGCATCCCGCGGCCATGTGCAGTCCGCCATCGTCCGGCCACCGACATATATAAGAGAGATGTCGCCGCCAAGCGGCGTGCAGACACCTCTGGGCTTTGAGCTGGCCGCACTGGTGGCAATATCGAGAATTGGGTGATTATTAGATAGATTATCGAGGAAGTCTATCGGCCCGGAGGGTCAAGACTCGTCCGTCTGCGGCGCCGATCGCGTCCGTTGCAGCTGCAACCCAAGCAGCTCGGCACAGTGCGAGCCGCATGCACGCGTGCTCCGTCCCTCTGCAAACAAGAACGGCGGTGACCGCCAAGCAGTCACCGCCGTCTGCATCACGCCGGGATGATCCCGATCAGTTGATGGCGAAGCAGTACATCAGGCCGTCGCCGCCGGTGCTGATCAGGTTTTCCTGGCTGCAGCCGCGCGAACCGTGGGCCTGGTTCCATGAGGTGTTGCCGCCGCCGCTGCGGTCATGGTGGCCGAGCATCGCGCTGCCGTCGGTGCTGCTGGTCCAGTTGCGGCAGGTGCGATCCTCGCCGGCCGCGTAGGCGCGGCCGTCGGACTGCGAACCCGTCAGGATGTCATGGCGATTGGGCATATCGCCGCGGCCATTCACGACTTCGCCTTTCTCGTTCAGCGCGAACTGCTTGTTGATCTGGTTGCGGTCGCGCACGTTGTCGCCATGGAGGTCTGCGACGTTCTGTGCAACCAGTTCGCCCTTCGCGTTGTACCAGGGGCCAGTGCCGATCCGGTCGCGGGCGTTCACTGCAGGCTTGCCATCGGCTGCCTGGGTGCTGAGGTACGCGTGCCAGGTACGGCTGCCTCCATTGGCTGCAGCGGCAAGCGTCTGGCAGTGGGCGTCGGCGCCGGCCAGGCCGCCGAGGTCGGCTCCCTTGCCCGGGCCCTTGCTGGTGATGAAGAACGTAAATGGCCCGGGCGGTGCTGCGGGCGGAGCCGCGGCTTGTGCCAGAGCGAGCCACGCAAGCGGCGCACCCAGGAGGGTGAGGCCGGCGATTCGTGCGATTCGAGTTTTATTCATGATGTTTCCCCGGAGTAGTGATCAACAAGAACGTCCAAGACCAACGCGTAGATTACCGAAGTTCCCGTGGCCGAAGTGACTGCTCTGCGCGGCAGCGGCCTGAACGGCAATTCTCAGCCAGGCTCGGCGATCGCCTCAACACGAACGCCCTGCGGTTCGACGAGCCGCCGGGCAATCCATCAAGTCACGCGCTATAGGAGGTCGAGAGCGCGGGGGGAGGCTGGCTGGAATGAAGCAAGGAATATTGAGAGGTGGAGCAACCGTGGCGCGGCGTTCGCTTGCCGCAGTGCGGCGAATTCATCTCAACAATTCCTGACCGTTCTCCCCTAGACATAAAGCGGAATATAGCGAACAATCTTCGCAATTGTCGATTAATCGTGGCAGCAGATCATTTACTCGAAAATGTAACGACTCGCTACATGGACGAGTGGACGAGGGCCATCACGCAGGTACGCGTAACTGCGGATCAGATGTGCGGCTGTCGCGGACCCCGCCCTGCCGCGGCACAAAGTCGACCTTATCTGACTCGAGAAAAGAAGTCGCCGGCGATAACGGGGACAAGTGGACGTGTCGGGGAATTCCTTCCGTCTGCACGAATCACGCAATGACGATAGCCAGGGGGAATCGTAGATGAGAACGCACGCCGGAATTCTTGTCGCAGCCACTGCGGCATTCCTCGTACCTTCTGCACCGGCCCTCGCCCAACCCGCGCTTACCAGGCCCGAAGAAGTGGGTCTGTCGAGCGGGAAGCTCGCCCTCATCCACGACGCACTCAAGGTCCAGGTTGATTCCGGCCAGATTCCCGGCGGCATCGTCCTGGTCGCGCGCGACGGCAAGGTCGTGTACCTGGAGGCGCAGGGCATCACCGATCCCGTGAGCAAGAGGCCGATGCAGGCCGACCTGATCTACGGCACTGCCTCGCTCACCAAGCCGGTCGCGGCGGTTGCAGCCATGATGCTGGTCGATGAGGGCAAGCTCAATCTGGACGATCCGGTTTCCAAGTACATCCCGGAGTTCGGTGGACCGCGGCAGGTGCGCGTGCTGAAGCCCGGATCGCCTCCCGCTGCGTTTACCCCGATGCCGGGTCCCGTGCCGCCTTCGAAAGAGTGGGGCGAGGCGCAGTACGAGTTCGTGCCGGCCGAGCGGCCCATTACGGTGCGGATGTTGCTGACCCACACATCCGGCATCCAGATCTTCGGTGTGGACAACCCTGATTTCCCGCGCGCGGAGCCGGGGGACAATCTCGCAACCCGCATTCCGAAGCTGGCCAAGGCAGCGCTCGAGTACCAGCCCGGATCGCGCTGGGCGTACAGCAATGGTCCCGGCATCGACGTCGTCGGTCGCGTGGTGGAAGTGGCCAGCGGCATGAATTTCCGGCAGTTCCTGCAGCAACGGCTGTTCGGACCGCTGGGGATGAACGACACGGATTTCGGCGTCAAGCGCGCGCTGACAGCCCGGGCCATGCCGTTTGCGCCAGGGGCGCCCCTGCCGATAGCCGAAGAGACGACGTACTTCAGTGGCGGCGCCGGAATGTGGACGACGGTCAGCGACTATTCGCTGTTTGCGCGCATGCTGACGAACAACGGCAGTTTCAACGGTCGTCAGTACCTCAAGCCCGAAACCGTCAAGCAGATGGCATCCAACCAGATTGGCCCGTTCGTCATGGGCGGCTATCCGCCAATGGGCATGCCCGCCGAAGGCGTCAAGTTCGGCCTCGGGATGTTGACGGTCACGATCCCCGCAGCAGCCGGCACCCGGTTGCCCGTCGGCAGTTTCGGCTGGGACGGCGTCGGGACGCGCCGGTTCTGGGCGATCCCGCAGGAGCGCATCGCCATCGTCATGATGGTACCGCTGATCGGGCCGCAAGCCGCGCCACTGCAACGGACTGTCGAAGCCATCGTGATGAACTCGATCATCCGTCAGTAAGGGTGAGTGCGAATGGCAATTCGCATGTCCGCTGATGCAGGATGGAAAGTGACGATTCCGGATCAATCGAATGCACGTCGAATTCAAATGGAGAATGCAGTCATGAAAGCATACAAGTCCATCGCAGCTGTCTTGCTTGCCTTTGTTTCGCTGCAGGTGGCCCCGGCAATGGCCCACCACGGCAGCAACATCTCGTACGACCTGTCGAAGTCGTGGGAACAGAAGGCGACGATCACGAAGTTCGGTTACATCAACCCGCACCCGATCGTGCTGTTCGACGTGACCAACAAGAAGGGCGAGGTAGAGCACTGGCATTCGGAGATCGTGACCAATCCGTCGCGCATGATCAGGAGCGGCTGGGGGAAGATCCGGTCGGAGGCGGCGCTCAAGCCGGGTACCGTGGTCACGCTGACGCTGTCTCCTGCAAAGGCGGGCGGCTTCTCTGCGCTGATCACCAAGATCACCAATGACAAGGGCGAAGAGATCATCACGGGCAATTGATCGCAGCGTCGGCACGGAAACAGGAGAAGAACATGCAAGGCAAGGTCTCAAGTGCAGTCGCGTTGATCACTGCAGTCGGGTTGCTGGGTATAGGGGCGGGTGCCTGCACCCAGGAAGGAAAGGGCACGCAGGAAGGTGCGGCGGCAACCGGAGTGGAAGCGGGGAAGTTCGACCCCAAGGACATCTCTGGCGTCTGGACACGCAACCCGCAGTCCTTCAACAAGGATGCCCCGCCTTGCCCCGAGTGCCGCGAACCGCCGGGTGGCTACGGGTTTGGCGTCGACGTTCCTCCCTTCACTCCGGAGGGACAGAAGCGGTTCGACGCCAATATCACAGGCAAGGGCTTTGCACCTGACAGCAAGGAAGCACTCGCTAACCCGCAGTTGCATATCGGTCGGCGCCGCGGCGTGCCGCCCGGCCTCGCCAACGATCCGCAGGCCACCTGCAATCCGGACGGCATTCCGCGCCTTCTGCTGATGACGCCGGCTCCGTACGAAATCCTCGTTACGCCGGAGCGGGTCTTCCAGTTCTTCGAGTGGACCTGGGCGCATCGCGAGATCTGGACGGATGGCCGCGTGCTGCCCGAGCAGCTGGACTACGTCCCCCGCTGGTTCGGCTATTCCACTGGCAAGTGGGAGGGCGACACCTTCGTTGTGGAGTCCTTCGGCTTTGACGACCGGTCGTGGATCGATATCTTCGGGTATCCGCACAGCGACCAGATGCGTGTCACCGAGCGCTACAAGCTTCGCGACCACGACACCCTCGAGCTGCAGATCACGGTCAATGATCCGGTGATCTACACCAAGCCTTGGGTGAGCGAGGTGAAGGTGAACAAGCGCGTGGCGAAGGCTGATCTTGCAGCGGGCGGCTGGTCCGGCCTGCAGGAAGACGTTTGCGCTCCGCTCGATGAAGTGGACATCTTCAACAAGCTGGTCCGCGACAAGGCCGCCGGCATCAAGGCCGAGTAACCCGGCGGCCCGTGCGGATCGCTGTCAGAGACGGCCTGCGCATGCAGGCAGGCCGCATCTTCCGGGATCCGCATCGACAGAACTGCAAAGGAAAGGGAAGCGGGCGCGAGTTTTGCAGGCACGCAAGCCCGGACTACGACTGAAACCTGAGGGGGAAGCGACCATGCCGACGTTGATCTCGGAGTCCGACCAGAAGATCCTGAACGCCTACACGGCGATGATCCAGCAGAGCCTGGCGGAAACGGCGGCGATGCCGAATACGCCCGAGAATGCGCTCAAGGGCTACCGGACGATGATGCTCCGGATCAATCCCTACAAGTTTCCGCCCGGGTTCAAGTCGAAGGATGTTGCCTCGTTCGAGCCGAAGCGCGAGCTGCGGCCGGGACTCACCGCATCCATTTCGATTCCGAAGGGGAGGGGGCCATTCCCGATCATGATCCATGCACACGGGCACGGCCTGCGCGCCGGCAGCTCGCCGGAATACGAACCGTGGATCCGCGAGATGTCGTCCTACGGCTTCGTGGTGATCGTCCCGGACTATCGCTGGCAGCCTGAGCACACCTACGAAGACCAGATCGACGACATGGCGTTCTCGGTCAAGTGGGCAAAGGAAAACGCGGCACGCATCAGCGGCAACCCGGATCGGCTGATCCTGGGGGGCGATTCGGCCGGCGGCGGCCTGGCTTTCGATCTGCTGACGCGAACGCTCGAGGATCCGAACGGCCCCCGTTTCGTCGCATTCGAATCGGTCGACGGCATCATCACGGGTACGCCGAAGCCCGATGGCACCAACAACCTGAGCAAGCTCAAGGCCGAGATGCCGTTGCCTCCCGTCTACATGGTGGTGGGCAGCGCGGACGGCTTGTCGCGAGCGTCGTTGCAGACCGGGCTCAAGCTGCTCGAGCTCAAGAAGGACTACACGCTCGATATCTTCTACGGCATGCCGCACGACTTCGCGAAGTTCCCGCAACTCGATGTCATGCGCGAGGCCAATCGCCGGATGATGGAATTCCTCAAGAAGGTCTGATGGCTGTCGGGTCGAATCCTGTCGCGCCCTGCGCGCACCGAGAGTGAGGAGCTGCTTCATGACCACGCGTAGAGACTTTCTTCGAACCTCCACTTTGGCCTTGTCCACCGTTGGCCTCGCGTCGCTGCCGGGATGGGCGGGGGCGCTTGGCCGTACTCCGGTCGGGCGCATTTCCGTCGGCGAGACGTTCGTGTTTCCGGAATGGCTTTCTGCCATCGCGGAGGTCACAGGCCACATCCCGCACAGTGCCGATCGTGCGTTCTGGGACGCGTGGCAGTCTGCCGGCGCTGCATCTCACGCGTCGGGACAGCCAGGCGAACTCAGCCTGGTGAGCTTGCCCGCACCGGGAGTTGAGCCATTCGGCGTTGCGCAGGCCCGCAGCCTCGCAAGGCTCGCGAATGACCGACTTGCAGAGACGGTGGTCGACACCCCGGGCATGGCTGGCCTTGCGACGCTGGCCGCATTCGATCCGATGGCCGCCAGGGAAGCGGAGCGCGCGATCACCCGCCTGGGGTTCGCTGGCCTGAGTCTCGGTGCGAACCGCGGCCTGCGGCTGGATCATCGCAGCCTGTGGCCCGTCTACGAATTTGCGGCGTCAGCCAAGGTGCCGCTCTATCTGCCCGCTGCCTACACCGCCGTTGCGGGCGACGCTCCGTACCGAACGCTTGGCAGCGCGGGAATCATCGCGGGCGCCTCCGCCGATTCCGGTCGTCATGCCACGCAGCTCATCTTCGGCGGCGTCCTCGACGCGTTCCCGGACTTGACCTTCGTGCTGTCGCGGCTGGGCGAGGGGACGCCCTACTGGTATGGTCGGATCAACGATACCTACGATGCCGTACTCGAGGCCGGTGGGGACCTCCCCAAGCGTCCTGCAAGGGAATACTTCGGTGCCAACCTTTTGCTGACCACGACGGATATGACACCGCAGACCGTCGCGTTCTGCAGCGCGCTCCTCGGCACCGGCAACGTGGTTGCATCGCACGAGGAGTCGGGCAGGAGACTGGTGGCCGAATCCGCGTCGGACGGCTTGCAGTTACAGCGAATCACGGCAATTGAAGCGTCCAGGCTCGCGGGCCGGGCGCAGGCATGAATCGGGAGACAGACATGAAGATTGCATCGGTTCGGATCCTCGCGGCGAGCATCCTCCTAGCTGCAGCCGTTCCGGCTACGGCGCATCACGGGACTTCGGTGACGTACGACACCTCGAAGACCATCGTGGTCGAAGGCACCGTGACCGAGTGGGTCTACTCGTTTCCCCATGTGCAGATCTACTTCGATGTGCCGGGCGCCGACGGCAAGGTGGCCAAATGGGGCACGGAACTCGCCCCGACGCCGTCGATGATGAAGAACCTGAACGTCGGCTGGAGCCGGAATTCCGTCAAGCCCGGCGACAAGCTCAAGCTGACCTGCGCTCCTCACCGCGTCGTCGGCGCCACGGCGTGCCTGGCGCGGGAGATCGTCGTCAACGGCAAGTTGATGCCGCTCAACGACGCGCAGATCAAGCAGGCCGCTGCGGAGCAGGCGCCCGCAGGATCCGCGCGATAGGTCAGGTCAGGGAGTCTGCCTGCGCAGGCTTGCCGAATGTCGTTACCAGAATGAGGTGCACGATGCTGCTCGCTTCGCAAACTGTTCGCCGCGCCTTGCTGGGTTCAGCGGGGGCGATTGTGTTTGTCGCGCTCTTGCCGCTGGCCGGTGCACAAGTCGCCCCTCCCGACACACAGGTAGCGCTGCCCACTTCCCGCGCTCCGCAACCCGGGGACCCCTGGAAGGCCGATGGTCCTCCGCCTGCCAATCCCCGCGACCTTTCCGGCAAGTGGAATCGGGTGTCGCACTTCCAGACCTACGGCGCCGTGAAGGGCGGCGCCAACGAGTACCAGAACGAGATCCTGGACGCGCAGGTCACGAACCGGCAGCCCGACTTGCGCCCGGAGTCGGCGCGCATCAAGGGTCTCAAGTACAGCGAGCCTGTCTTCACGGCCGCCGGCAAGGAAGCGTTCGAGAAGAACCTGCCGGGTTACGGATTGCGCATCACGTCGCCGCGCCTTGGCAACGATCCGCAGGGCAACTGCGATCCGTGGGGGGTGCCCCGTATGCTGAATGGCCAGGTGGCCGGCCCGCATGCCACGTGGGAAATCGTGCAGGAAAAGGATCGCATGTTGTGGATCGTGCCGTGGCACCACCAGTACCGGATGGTCTGGACCGACGGTCGCAAGCTTCCCACGCTCGATGAAGTCGACCCGGTCTGGAACGGCTACTCGGTGGGCCGTTGGGAAGGCAATACCTTCGTCGTCAATTCCATGGGCTTCAACGAAAAGACCTGGCTGGACCACAACGGCTATCCGCATACCTACGAGATGACGCTCGAGGAGCGGTATCGCCTGCTGGACGCGAACACGCTCGAGCTCACGATGACGATCGTCGATCCCGAGTACTACGCGGAGCCTTTCAAGAGCGACGTGAAGATCTGGAAGCGCGACACGATCAACAACAAGGCCTGGGACGAGAACGCGTACTGCGTGGCTTCGGAGGAAGGCAGGTTCAACCGTCTCATCCGCGACGGTGAGATCGGCAAGTAGCCGGGGACGGGAGCGCTCCACCGGTCGCGTGGGAACAGCGGGTCGGAGATCCGCCCGATCGCGGACCTGGGTCGACTTGATTGCGAGCGGGGCAAGGCCGCGCGGCGATGCCTTGGAAGGGAATCTGGGCTAGACTGCCGGCCGCTCGCAATCCATCCCGACAACGCTCCGATATCCCAAGTGAATCCGATTCCGGGCAACCGCTCGCAACGCAAACTGTCACGGGGACGCCTGCTGGCCTACCGCCTTGCAGTGTTCATCGGCACCGGGATCGTCGAGCTGCTGTGGCGCACGTCCCGGCTCACGATCCTGCATGAAGACCGCCTCGATGCACCGCTGAAAGAGCACGGCGCCGTCATCCTGTCTTTCTGGCACGGCCACCTCGTCATCCTGGCCCGGTACCTCGTGGTCAAGCGGCCCAAAGGCCTCAAGCTCGGGTTCGTCATCAGTCCGTCCGTGGACGGCGAAGTCGCCGCGATGCTGACCCGCATCTATCGCGGCCACATCATCCGCGGGTCGAGCACGTACACCGGGGCACGCACCGCCCGGCACCTGGTCCGGGCCGTCAATGAAGGGATTTCGCCCGCCATCACGCCGGACGGCCCGCTCGGGCCGCGCTTCGTGTTCAAGCCCGGTGCGCTCTTCGTGTCACAGTTGTGCGGCCGTCCCGTGGTGCCCTTGAGTTACGCGGCCAAGCCCGCCTACCTGCTGCGCACGTGGGACAAGTTCGTCATCCCGGTGCCTTTCGCGCGCGTGGTGATTGCCGTGGGCGAGCCGGTGACGGTGCCTCGCGAGACGACGCCCGACGGGCTCGAGGTCTATCGCGCTGCCATCCAGCAGCAGCTGCACGCCCTCTACAAAGAGGCCGATGCCGAGCTCAAGCGCCAGACCTGAATGCCTTGGGGTCCGGCTGGCGCCTGCGGCTTCCGCTATACTTTTGTCTTTGCCGCTTCCAGGTTCCTACGTGACAGGCACTGATCCTTCCCTTTCTGCCGCCCCGCGCGTGTCGGTCGTCGTGCCCGTGTGCAACGAAGCCGAGAACGTCGGCACGCTGACCGACGAGATCTGCGCTGCGCTGCGTGGCCGCTATGCCTTCGAAGTCATCTACGTGGACGACGGCAGCACGGATGCCACGCCGGCCGCCGTGATCGCCGCCCGGCAACGGCTGGGTGAGGACATCCGGCTGTTGCGCCACGCACGCCGCAGCGGCCAGAGCGCGGCCGTCTGCACCGGCGTCCGCGTGGCGCGGGGCGAGTGGATCGCCACGCTCGACGGCGACGGCCAGAACGACCCGGCCGACATTCCCGCGCTGCTCGCCGCGATGGAAAAGGCCGGTGACGAGCGTCTGCGCCTCGTGATGGGCAACCGCACGACACGCAAGGACACGTGGCTGAGGCGGTTGTCGTCCCGCGTGGCCAACGGCGTTCGCGGCAGCCTGCTGCGCGATGGCACGCCCGACACCGGTTGCGGCATCAAGGTCTTCAGCCGGTCGACGTTTCTCGAGCTGCCGCGCTTTGATCACATGCACCGGTTCCTGCCGGCGCTGTTCCAGCGGGCGGGGTCACGCGTGATCTCGGTGCCCGTCGGCCATCGTCCCCGCACGGCGGGACGCTCGAAGTACGGGCTGCACAACCGGCTGTGGGTGGGCATCGTCGACCTGTTCGGCGTCATGTGGATCATCCGTCGCCATCCGCCGCCGGTCTCGGCGGCAGAAGAGTAGGGATCCGCGGCCACTCGAGGGAGCGGCCGCCGGCCATCGCGGAGAGACAATGGACAACGTACTCATTCAGGCCTTCGGCGTGACGGTCACCCCGTGGAAGCTCGTCGGCTACGTTGGCGTGATCCTGTTCGCCGGCCGGTGGTTCGTGCAGCTGATCGCATCCCGCCGGCAGGGGCGCCCGGTCATGCCGGCCCTGTTCTGGTACATGAGCATTTGCGGCAGCCTGCTGCTGCTCACGTACTTCATCTTCGGCCGCAACGATTCGGTCGGCGTGCTCTCGAACCTGTTCCCGTTCACGGTCGCGCTGTACAACCTCTACCTGCATCGCAAGCACCAGAGCGAGCAGGCTCCCAAGGGGGCGACGTGAACCCGATGGGAGGATTCTGGCGCGTCGGCCGTGCGGACGGCACCGACGTCAGGAGCGATCTCTTCTGGTTGCTGGGCCTCGCGCTGGTAATGGTCGGCGCGGGTCTCGGCCTGCGCGATCCGTGGCCTGCAGACGAACCGCGCTTTGCGCTGATCGCCCGCGACATGGTGCGCACGGGGCAATGGCTCGTGCCGATGGTCGGTGGCGATCTCTACCAGGACAAGCCTCCCGTCTTCTTCTGGCTCATCGCGCTGTGCCTCAAGCTCACGGGTTCATTCCGCATCTCGTTCCTGCTGCCGTCGCTGTTGGCGTCGCTCGGTACCGTCGCGCTCGTGTACGACCTGGCGCGGCGGCTGTGGAATCGCGAGACCGGCCTCGCTGCCGGCCTGGTCCTGTTGCTCACGATCCAGTTCGTCTGGCAGGGGCGGCAGGCGCAGATCGACGGACTGGAATGCTTCTGGATCACGCTCGGGCTGTACGGGTTGCTACGCCACCTGCTGCTTGGACCCTCGTGGGGCTGGTATGCCGCGGGCTGGGCGGCCTGCGGCCTTGGCGTGATCACCAAGGGTGTCGGCTTCCTGCCGTTGCTGGTGCTGATTCCGTATGCCATCGCGCGTGCCCCGAAGTGGCAGCCGCGTCCCGTGAGCGGCGGCGGGTGGCGCTGGGCGATGGGGCCGCTGGCATTCCTGGGTGCGGTCAGTGTCTGGCTGGTGCCGATGCTCCTGCTCGCCGCTGTAGATCCCAAGGTGGCCGCCTACCGCGACGAGATCCTGTTCCAGCAGACGGTGGACCGTTATGCGAGTGCCTGGCACCACCAGGAACCGTTCTGGTTCTTCATCGTGAACGTGATACCCGGGCTGTGGCTGCCACTGACCGCGCTGCTGCCCTGGACCGTGCCACGCTGGCGGCAGGCGTTGCGCGAGGCGGATCTCCGGATCCTGCTGCTGCTCGGCTGGGTCGTGCTCGTCGTGCTGTTCTTCTCGATGAGCGCAGGCAAGCGGGGCGTCTATGTGCTGCCGGCCGTGCCCGCCTTCGCGCTCGCGACGGCGCCCTGGCTGATCGAGCTGACTTCGCGGCCGGGTCCCCGGCGGGTGTTCTTCGGGCTGGCCTGTTTCGTCACGGCCGTTGCCGCGCTCGCAGCCGTGTACCTCGGGTGGATTGCGCCCGACGAGCGGACGAAGCTGCTCATGGAGGAGGGCATCGATGGCGTAGGTCCGTTGGCCACCATCGGCGTGCTGGGTGCGGCGGTCTGCGCGTGGTTGCGACCGCGTCGGGCCATGTTGGCCTATGCGGGCGTGCTGACGGCGGCGCTGCTCGTGGTCGGCTTCTGGATCAACCCCGCCATCGATGGTTCGCGCTCGGGTGCGACGTTCTCGCGCCTGCTCGAGTCGAAGACAGCGGACATCCCGGAACTCGGCATGGTCGCGTACAAGGAGCAGTACCTCATGCAGCTCAGGCGCCGGACATGGAATTTCGGTCATGCGCGCTGGCGCGAATGGGAGCAGGAGGCCGACGATGCCGCCGCGTGGCTCGCGGCGGGACCGGGGCGCGGGCTGCTCATCGACGAATTCGTCCGTGACCGCTGTTTCAAGGGTGTGCCGGCCGTCGATGTCGACTTCGAGAACCGCAAGGAGTGGGTGCTGGTCACGGGGGGCGCCCACGCTGAGTGCGTAGCTCGCGGCCGTCTCGATGCGGCGCTCCAATACGCGCCGCCCTGAGCGACCTTGCCGGCCTTTACAGTCGGGTATATTTCCGCGCAATACCAGTCGCTTACCTTGCGTTCTTGATGAGCTGTGCCACAATGGTCGGCAACGGCGTGAGGCTTCGGGTCTGCGAACCGTTCACGACAAAGAACGCTAGGGGTTGGGTCCTTCCGATGCTGGGGATGTTGGTGCCGAAAGACGAGCGCCTGGGTCGATGCGGAAAGCAGTGGTCATGCACGACGGTGCAGGCCGATGGCACCGTCACTGACTGCCGCACGGCCCACTGAAGGACCCGGCACTGATGGCCAGTACTCCTCCCGTTCCGCCCACCGAGCCGAGTACCGACGCGCCAGAACTGGACCTGCTGTCCACGCAGCGGGTATTTGGCAGCGCCAGTCGCGGCAGCGTCGGCCTCGATGTATTGCTGACGAAAGTCTCCGTCGACTTCCAGAACCTGCCCCGCGAGGACACGGATGCGTGCGTGGTCCGGAACCTCGAAGCATTGCGCGAGGCAGCCGGCCTCGATGCCATGTTCATCGCGTTGTACGACCGTGACCGACGTGCCATCGAATCGGTCAGCGGCGCGACCAGCCTGTACACCGCGTTCAACCCGGAGGTCCTGCGCGGCGACCTGCTCGAATCCCTGCCTTACCTGCGCGACCGGCTCGGCCACATGCGCATCGTCGAGATCCGCAACACCGCCGAACCGCGCCGCGACCTCGCAGCCGAAGCCGCCAGGTTTGCCGGGCTCAAGGTGGGGTCGGTGCTGATGATCGGCTTCTCGATGCAGGACCGCGTGTCGGGATTCATGGCCTTGGGCTCGCTGCGTCCGCGCGAGACGTGGGATGTCAGCCTGCACCTGTTGCTCAAGCTCATCGGCACGAGCTATGCCACCGGACTCGACCGCATCCGTTTCCAGGACCAGGTGACGACGCTGCAGGAGCGCACCGAGCTGTCCCTCGAAAGCGCGAACGACGGCCTGTGGGATTTCGATGTCGACACGAACACCGTGTACTTCTCGCCGCGCTGGAAGGCGATGCTGGGTTATTCGCCCGACGATCTCGACGTGTCGCCGGACTGGCGGCAGCTCGTGCATCCGGACGACATGGCCCGCACGCAGACGCTGCTGCGCGAGCACCTCGCCGGCAAGTCGCCGCTGTTCGAGAGCGTCCACCGGATGCGTCATCGCAGCGGCGAATGGCGCTGGGTCGTCAGCAGGGCGAAGGCACGCGTCGACGAGAGCGGCCGGCTGAAGCGGCTGGTCGGCGTCGAACTCGACATCACCGAGCGGCGGTTGTACGAGGAGGCGCTGTTCAAGGAAAAGGAGAGCGCCCAGATCACGCTGCAGTCGATCGGCGACGGCGTCATCACGACCGATGCCCGCTCGCATGTCGAATACCTGAATCCCGTCGCCGAGCAGCTCACGGGCTGGCGCCTCGACGACGCGCAGGGCCGTCCCATCGACGAGATCTTCCGCGGGTTCCATGAAGAGACCTGCGAACCGCTCGAGAATCCGCTGTCGGTCGCGATCCGTCGCGCGCGCGCCATCAAGTCCGTTCGGCCGACGCTGCTGATCCGCCGTGACGGCAACGAACTGTACATCGAGAGTTGCGCCTCACCGATCCGTGACGGTGCGGGCGCCATCTCCGGCGGCGTACTGGTGTTCCACGACGTGAGCGAAAGCCGCGAGCTGAACCGCAAGCTGTCATACCACGCGAGCCACGACATCCTGACGGGACTCGTGAACCGCCGCGAATTCGAAGCGCGCCTCGAGCGCGCGCTGAAGAGTGCCAAGGCACGCGAGTCGTCGTATTGCCTGTGCCACCTCGACCTCGACCAGTTCAAGATCATCAACGACAACTGCGGCCACAGCGCCGGCGATGCATTGCTCGGCCAGGTGGGCCAGTTGCTCAAGTCCAAGATCCGCTGGCGCGATACGGTGTCGAGGCTCGGCGGCGACGAGTTCGGCGTGCTGCTCGAGAGCTGCTCGCTGGATGAGGCCATGCGCAACGCCGAGATCCTGCGCGAGTCGATTCGCGACTACCGTTTCGTCTGGGAAGAGCGCACCTTCCGGCTCGGAGCGAGCATCGGTGTCGTGCCGATCTCGCCCGAGAACGAGGATGTCGCGTCATTGCTGTCCGCCGCCGACAGCGCCTGTCAGGCCGCGAAGGAAGCAGGCCGCAACCGCGTGTACAGCTTCCAGGAAAACGACATCGACCTCATGCGCCGGCGCCGCGAGATGCAGTGGGCTGCACGCATCAACAACGCGCTGGAAGAGGGGCGCTTCGAGCTGTTCCGCCAGACCATCCTGCCGTTGCAGAAGCCGGAAGCCGGGCTGCACTACGAGCTCCTGCTGCGCATGCGCGACGAGCAGGGCAAGATCGTGTCGCCCGACCAGTTCATCGCTGCGGCCGAGCGCTACGCGATCACGCCGAACATCGACCGCTGGGTGATCGAGAACGCGCTGCGCTGGCTGGTCTCGGAGGCCGACGAGCGCGAGAAGCTCGCCATGTGCTCGATCAACCTGTCGGGCCAGAGCCTCGGCGACGACAAGTTCCTGCCGTTCGTCATCGAGCAGTTCCACCGCAGCGGCATCGATGCGTCGAAGATCTGCTTCGAGATCACGGAGACGGCCGCCATTGCCAGCTTCTCGCAGGCGAACCGCTTCATCCAGGCACTGAAGGAACTCGGCTGCCTGTTTGCACTCGACGACTTCGGCACGGGCCTGTCGTCATTCGGTTACCTGAAGCACTTCCCGGTGGATTTCCTCAAGATCGATGGCAGCTTCGTGAAGGAGA
>CAIUGU010000153.1 GCA_903898785.1 uncultured Pseudomonadota bacterium
GATTCACCGCGAGCAGATAGCCGAACCAGACGTGCACGGTCTTGAGCAGCAGCTTGCCGTCATTGCCGATGCCAAGGTCATCAGCCCACAGGATCACAGTGCCGATTCCAGCAAGGGCGACAACGCACAGGAAGTTGATCCAGTGGAATCCGCGAACCGTGCGGTCCCACACCGGGTAGCCGTGAATGGCAAGCGCGGGTGGCTCGCGGTCTGCATTTGTCTGAGCCATGCCCATTCCTTGTCTTCAGTCCGGCCAACGCGTCCTGAACGCACTGTAGCAGAGGCACGACCTCGCAGGACCCGTCTGTTGGCTTTACGCTGGCGGTGCAGTTCGTGCTCGACGGCATTCGCGGTGCGGTGTCGCGGCAGGAGGGTTACACTCGGGCGACTTGCACTCGGGGGTGAAAAGCCATGCGCGGGTTTCCTGTCCTGTTTGCCTCGATGGCCCTCCTGGCCGCTGCCGGCAGCCATGCCGACGAGGCCGAAGACCTGTCGGGCGCGGAGCTCTACAAGACGTTCTGCTCCAGTTGCCATGGGGCCAGGGCGCGCGGGAACGGACCCGTTGCGCGAACGCTGAACGTGCGCGTGCCCGACCTGACGCGGATCGCAGCCCGCAACGGCGGCACGTTCCCGACGGAACAGGTGCGGCAGATGATCGAGGGACGCAATGTCCCGAGCGTGCACGGCTCGCGCGACATGCCGGTGTGGGGCTGGCAATTCTATGCCTTCGAAGGCGAGGATCCCGTGCGCCGGGCGCGCGTCGCCGACCTCATCGGGCGCATGGTCGACTACCTCGCGTCGATCCAGCGGAAGTAGCGGACGCGCCTCGAGGGGCCATGTCGAAACCCGTCAAGTGGTCGCTGGTTGCGCTGGCCACCTGCGTGCTGCTGCTGGCGATTGCGAGCGTGTGGCTGGCCGGCATGGACGTCCGGTCCCGTGTGGAGGCGCTGGCCTCGGAAGCGACGGGATTGAGCGTTGCGATCGCGGGGAAGGCCTCCCTCGGCCTGTTTCCGTCCGTGCATGTGGCGCTGCAGGGCGTGACGGTGCGGAACGCCGCAGCTCCCATCGCGTCCGTCGGTGAAGCAGACATCGGCCTGGCAGTGTGGCCGCTCCTGCGGCAGCAGGTCAGGTTCACCCGGCTGGCGCTGCGGGACGTGAGCCTCGACATCGAGCGCACTCGCGACGGTCGCTTCAACTTCTCCGTGGACAGGAAGAGCGAGGGACTGCTGCCTGCGCTGGGCCTGCAGCGCCTGTCACTCGACAACGTCTCGTTCCGCTACGTCAACGGCGAGACCGGGAAGGAAATCAGTGCAAGCGGGTGTGCGCTCGACGGCCGCGATCTGCAGTTGTCTGCCGGCGAGGTTGCGGACGCGATGCAGCGTCTGTCGCTGACCGCCGAAGGGCACTGCGCGGAGGTACGCAACGAACTCTTCGTGGGCACCGATGTGCGCTGGTCCGTCTCGGGTGGCAAGGGGCAGTTCAAGTTCGAGCCGGTGACGATGCAGATGCTGTCGGGCCAGGGCACCGGCAGCATCGAGGCGGTGTTCACGCAGGCAGTCCCCCGTTACCGGATTCGCTATGCGGTCACCCGGCTGCATCTGGACGAGCTGTTTGCGTCCGTGTCTCCCGGCAAGACGGGGGAAGGCTACCTGGACCTGACCCTGGATCTGGCGATGCGCGGCTTCAATGCACAGGAGTTGACCCGGACCACGCAAGGCGAAGCGTCGCTGCGCGGGGAGAACCTCGACGTGGCGATCGGCGACCTCGACGAGAAGCTCAAGCGCTACGAGTCGAGCCAGAACTTCAACCTGGTGGACCTGGGGGCGTTCTTCATCGCCGGCCCGCTCGGTACGGCAGTCACCAAAGGCTATGACTTCGCGGGCGTGTTCCGCGAGACCGAAGGCAGCACGGTCATCCGCCGGCTCGTGTCGCACTGGCAGGTCGAGGAGGGCGTTGCGCGCGCCGGCGACGTCGCCTTCGTGACCGGGCAGAATCGACTGGCCATGAAGGGCAAGCTCGATTTCGTGCGCAAGACGTTCGATGACGTCACGGTGGCCGTCCTCGACGAGCAGGGCTGCGCGGCGATCGAGCAGAAGATCCGCGGCCCCTTCGCTGCGCCGGAGATCGTCAAACCCAACGTGATCGCATCGCTCGCCGGCCCGCTCAGCAACGTGATCCGCGGTGCAAGGAAGATGGTGGGCGTGAAGTGCGAGGTGTTCTACGAGGGGTCGATCCCGCCCGGCTAGCTGCCGAAGTCTTTGGGCCATCGCCCGGGTGCCCCTATACTGCCCGCCTCTTTCCACGGGGGTGTTCAGGATGGTCAGCGTGCGTATTCCGCAGTGCAATGCGGTGGTCCGGTGGTCTGTTGCCGCAGTGCTCGCAGCAACGCTCGCAACGTCGGCAGCCCTCGCCCAGCGGACGGTGCCCTTCAATTCCGGCATCCCGATCGCTCCCAACGGACTCGCCGACCGGCCACTGAAGAAGGGCCCGTTCAACTACGCGACGGGCGAAGGACAGGACATCCGTGTCACCGTAGTGACGAAGGCGCTCGCGTTCCCGTTCAGCATCACGTTCCTTCCCGATGCCACGATGCTCGTCACCGAGCGGGCCGGCCGGCTGCGCGTGATCCGCAACGGCAAGCTCGATGCCAAGCCGGTGAGCGGCGGTCCTGCGGCGTTCTCGGCCGGCATCTCCGGCCTGCCAGGGGCGGTGCACGGCTACATGGACATCGCACTGCATCCGCAGTTCGCGCAGAACCAGCTGCTGTATCTCTCGTATACGAAGCCGCTGCCGGACAACAAACGGACGATCGCCGTTGCCCGCGCGCGGTGGACGGGTGACAGCCTCGCAGACGTCAAGGACATCTTCGTCGCCAACGACAACGCAGGCGGCGCGGTGCCGCTCGCCTTCGGACGCGACGGCATGTTGTACATCGGGACGAGCGGCGGCACTGCGCAGTCGCTGGAGAACTACGGCGGCAAGGTCCTGCGCATCCGCGACGACGGGGGCGTGCCGGCGGACAACCCGTTCGTCGGGCAGGCGGGTGCCAAGCCCGAGATCTACACGCTGGGCCATCGCAGCCCGCTCGGGCTCGCAGTGCATCCGGTGACGGGCGAGGTGTGGGAGAGCGAGAACGGCCCGAACGGCGGCGACGAGCTCAACATCATCCGCGCCGGCAAGAACTACGGCTGGCCGCTCGTGAGCTACGGACGCACCTATCCGGGCCCGTGGCAGTCAACGCTGCCCACGCACGTGGGCTACGAACCGCCGGTCGTTTACTGGACGCCCGCCATCGCAGTCTCGGGCTTCACGTTCTATACGGGCGACAAGCTTGCCAGGTGGACGGGCGACGTGTTCGCCGGCGGTCTGCGTACCGGCGAGATTCCGGGCACGGGTCGCCTCGATCGCATCCTCTTCAACGAGAAGATGGAGGAGCTGCGTCGTGAGTCGTTGCTCACCGACCTCGGCCAGCGCATTCGCGATGTCCAGCAGGGGCCGGACGGCCTGTTGTACGTTGCCACCGATGAAGACGAGGGCGCGATCCTCCGGATCGAACCGCGCTAGGACGGCAAGGCTACCGGGCCACCGGGACGCCGGGGCCCTTGCCGCCTTCGCCGAACACCGAGCCGTCGGCGAGCGTCACCTTATTGCGCCGCAGTAAAGGACGGCGTTTCGCGGCCGACTCGCATGTCGGGATGGAAGCCGCCCCGGAATTCCTCCACACTGCGCGTCGCGAAACGGGCGCCGTCGCGCAGGTGGAACGGTCCCGTCCCTAAGAGAAGAATTTCAAGAACGCTGTCCGCGGGGATAAGTGAATGCAAACTGCAGCAACGTCGGAAGCCGGCGCGACTTCGAGCAACAACTGGACCGCCGTCGGGCTGTGCCTGGTCGCCGCCATCATCGAGGGCGTCGACTTGCAGTCGGCCGGCGTGGCAGCCCCCGGGTTGCGCGCAGACTTCGGCCTCGACCCGTCGCAGCTCGGCCTCGTGTTCAGCGCCAGCATCTTCGGGTTGCTGCCGGGTGCCGCCATCGGCGGGCGCCTCGCGGATCTCTACGGTCGCAAGCAGGTCCTGATCGGATCGATGCTGCTGTTCGGCCTGTTCTCCATTGCCACCGCACTGTCGTGGGACTACAAGACGCTGCTGCTGGCGCGCTTCCTGACCGGTGTCGGCTTGGGCGGCGCGATGCCCAACCTGATCGCACTGTCCGCGGAATCGGTGAAGCCGCAGTCGCGCAACATCGCCGTGGCGATCATGTATGCCGGCATGCCGTTCGGCGGTCTGCTGGTCTCGATCTTCGCGCTGGTCTTCGGTGCGACATGGGGCTGGCATTCGATCTTCTACTTCGGCGGCATTGCCCCGCTGGTGGTCGCGCCGCTGCTCTATTTCCTGCTGCCCGAGTCGCGCCAGTTCGAGCAGCGTAAGGCGGCCGTCAGCGTCTCGGACAATCGCGAAGGCGTCGTGAGTGCGTTGTTCGCCGGTGGCCGGGCAGTGCCGACCCTGCTGCTGTGGGTCTCGTACTTCTTCACGCTGATCGTCCTGTACTTCCTGCAGAACTGGCTGCCGACCGTCGTCATCGGCGCCGGCTTCACGCGCGAAGCCGCGAGCCAGGTCCAGATGGCGTTCAACATCGGTGGCGTCATCGGCAGCCTCGGTACGGGCTATGTCATGGATCGCGGCCCGAAGAAGATCGGTGCCGCGATCCTCTACATCGGCTTGATCGGCTCGATGATGGGCCTTGCATACACGAAGAGCTTCACCGGGCTGCTGCTCGGTGGCTTCGGTGGCGGCTTGTTCAGCATCGGCGGGCAGATGGTGCTCTATGGGCTTGCGCCGGTCTTCTATCACACGCTCATCCGCGGGACCGGTGTCGGTTCCGCAGTGGCGGTCGGTCGCCTCGGCTCCATCGTGGGGCCGCTCGCGGCGGGGCAGCTGCTGAGCGCAGGTAGCGGGACGACAGCCGTCATTGCGGCGACCTTTCCCGGCATCGTGATTGCTGCCATCGCGGCACAGGGCTTGCTCTTCCGCAAGACCACGACCGATTGAACGGCAGGCCATCGCGCGTCAGATCAACTGGCGCTGCGGGCGGAGCTCTTTCCAAAATCGGGTGAGTATGCAAGCCTGACAGCGCTGCCATCGGCCGCGATCAGGTTCGTCCCGCTCCCGCATCAAGAGGGTTTCCCGTGAAAAGCCTTAGCAAGTCGCTGTGCTGTCTGCTCGTCGCGCTGGTCGCCACCACGAGTGTCGGTGCGCAGGAACGAACGCTGGAGCAGGTGAAGGCCGAGGTATTGCGGCGCACCACCGACAACAACCCGCCATTCGACCGGCTGAACAAGGCGGAGGTGGAGCGCATCCTCGCGACGCTGACCAGCCTCGATCCCAATCAATGGGGCGAGAAGTGGTGCAAGGCGGGCCTCGAGCACGAGGCGAAGGGAGACGCATTGCTGAAGAGTGGCGGGTCGGCTAAGGAGATCGGCGACGAGTACTACCTCGCTTACGGCTATTGCCATGTCGGGCGGTACCCCACGACCAGCACGCCTGGCAAGGTCGAGGCCTACCAGAACATGTTGCGCATGTTCCGCAAGGCGGCGAAGTACTTCGACACGCCGCTCGAAGTGGTCGAGATCCCGTTCGAAGGCAGGAAGCTGGTCGCCTACCTGCAGAAACCGGCGGGCGTGGCGAAGCCGCCGGTCGTCATGTACTGGGGCGGCGTGGACGTGTGGAAGGAAGACCACCAGCGCAATTCACGAATCATGCACGGCAAGGGTCTCGCGACGTTGCTGATCGACGGTCCCGGCACCGGCGAGAATCCGTTGCGCTTCCGCGAAGCCAATGCCGAACGGACCTTCGTTGCCGCCATGGATTACCTGAAGATGCGCAACGACGTCGACGGTTCGCGCATCGGGCTTTGGGGCCGCAGCTTCGGCGCGTACTGGGTGGCCAAGCTCGCCCACATGTATCCGGACCGCATCAAGGGCGGCGTCTTCCACGGCGGCAACGTGCACCACGGTTTCCAGGAGGCATGGCTCAGGCCCGCTATGACGGAGAACGCGGCCAACTACCTGCTCGGGCCGTCGAGCCTGTACGACTCGCGCAGCTACGCGATGGGCGTCAAGTCGCTCGAGGAGTTCATGAAGCTCGCGCCGTCGCTGTCCCTCCTCGACATGGGCCTGCTCGACAAGCCATCGGCACCGCTCCTCGTCATCAACGGCAAGCTGGACGACCAGGCGCCGATCGCGGACACCTACCTGCTGCTCGACACGGCAGCCCGAAGATGGCGCGCATCTACCCGGAGGGAGGGCATATGGGTGTCCAGCGCGGCGTGAACCCCGACATCATCGCGACGATGATTGCGCAGTGGCTGAAGGACACCACCTCGCGTTGACGGCGCGGGAAGGCCGGGCGTCTTGCGGGTGAGGGCAATCCGAACGGCCGCCGTCCTCGAAAGGGAAGACCATGCATTCCCTTCCTGACTCACCGCCGCCCGAGGCACTGCAAACGTTCCTCGAGCGGCATCACCGCCTGTTCGTGCTGACCGGTGCGGGTTGCAGCACCGAGTCCGGCATTCCCGACTATCGCGACGCCGATGGTGCATGGAAGCGCAAGCCGCCGGTGACCTTCCAGGCGTTCATGAACGAACCCGGCGTGCGGCATCGCTACTGGGCGAGGAGCTTCATCGGCTGGCGCTGGTTCGGCCGGGCGCGGCCCAACGGCGCCCACGAGGCGCTCGCCCGACTGGAAGCCCGAGGGCGCATAGAAAAGCTGGTCACGCAGAACGTCGATCGCCTGCACCAGGCCGCCGGCAGTCGCGACGTCATCGACCTGCACGGACGGATGGACCGGATGGTCTGCATGGGATGCGGTCAGCGCGTGGATCGCCAGCCCTTCCAGTTGCAACTGCTCGATCGCAATCCCTCCTGGGCACACCTCGACGCGGACGCGGCGCCCGATGGCGATGCGGACCTCGAGGGTCACGACTTCTCCGCGTTCCAGGTCCCGGGCTGCGGGCGGTGCGGCGGGCTGCTGAAGCCCGACGTCGTCTTCTTCGGCGAGAAGGTGCCTGCCGAGCGGGTTGCCGAGTCGATGGCAGCGCTCGAACGCGCCGACGCGATGCTCGTGGTCGGCTCGTCGTTGATGGTGTATTCGGGTTTCCGCTTCGCGCTCGCCGCGCAGAAGCTCGGCAAGCCCATCGCGGCGATCAATCTCGGCCGCACCCGGGCCGACGACCTGCTCTCCCTCAAGGTGTCGCTGTCCTGCGCGGCGGCGCTGGCTGGCGTCTAGCCGGGTCCCTCTCGTCCGCCGTACGGGGTTGTACGGCAGGGTGCGCCGCGCTTGCTGTGCTAGATTGAGCCAGCTGCGGAGCAGTAGCTGGAGCGTCGTGGTGGCCAGCACGCGATGGGCCCATTCTTCGCTGGCTCACCGGGTCGCAAGTCATGCAACAGACCGTTCAGTCGAGTGCGATGAAGAAGGCGCTGGTGCAGCGTTACTGGCTCACGGCCAGGGGCTTCTGGAGCGGCGACGCACGAGCCAGGGCATGGCTGCTCACGATCGGCCTGACCGTGCTGGTCCTGACGCAGATCGGCGTCCAGTACCGGTTGAACATCTGGACCCGGGACGTCTTCAATGCGGTCGAGCTGAAGGATCCCGAGGCGCTGCTCCGCCAGGCGCTCCTGCTGCTGCCGCTCACGGTGCTGACCGTCGGCCTCGCCGTCATTGCCGTCTACGGGCGCATGACGATGCAGCGAACCTGGCGCCGCTGGCTCACGGAGCATCTCATCGGCCGCTGGGTGGACCATGGCCGCTACTACCAGCTGAACCTGATCAAGGGCGACCACCAGGTTCCCGAAGGTCGCATCGCCGATGACGCGCGCACTGCGACCGATCCCCCCGTCGATTTCGCCGTCAGTATTTTCCATGCCGTTGTCACCGCAATCACGTTCATCGGCGTGCTGTGGTACGTGGGCGGCGACCTGACGGTCACGCTCCCTGCGTCGCAGTGGGTGATCCCCGGCTACCTGGTGGTCGCCGCCGTGATCTATTCCGCGATCGTCACGACGGCCATGTTCCTGATCGCACGCCGCTTCAGCGTGGTCGCGGAGGCCACGAACCAGGCAGAGGCGGAGTTCCGGTACGCGCTGACCCGCGTGCGGGAGAACGGGGAGAGCATCGCCTTGCTCGGCGGCGAGCCGGAGGAGCGCGAAGGCTTGCGGGGCTGGCTCGCCAACGTGATCGAGATGTCGCGCCGGTACTGCCACCAGCACATGCGCTCGACCGTCGTGTCCAACAGCAACTGGCTGCTGGCGCCGGCGATCCCCATCTTCCTGTGCATGCCGAAGTTCCTTGCAGGCGCCATGACGCTCGGCGAGGTGACGCAGGCAGCCGCGGCGTTCGTGGCTGTCCAGTCGTCGTTCAACTGGCTGGTCGACAACTTCCCGAGGATCTCCGACTGGCAGGCTTCTGTGCGGCGCGTCGGTTCGCTGCTGGCATCGCTCGACCACCTGATGGCGCTCGAGAAGCCGGGCGTGCTCGGCGCGATCGTCCGTGCGGAGCAGGAGGGCACGACGCTGCGGCTGCACAACCTGACGGTGACGCTCGACGACGGCACCGTGGTCATCAACGATGCCGACGTGGCCATCGGGCCCAGGGAAAAGGTCCTGCTGGTGGGCGAGTCGGGCACGGGCAAGAGCACGCTGGTGCGGGCCATCGCCGGACTCTGGCCGTGGGGAGGCGGCGAGATCCTGGTCCGCAAGGGCGCGAGGCTCTTCTTCATGCCGCAACGCCCGTACATTCCGCTCGGCACGCTGCGGCGCGTGGCGACCTATCCGCTGCCTGCCAGCTCGGTGGACGATGCGTCGCTGCATGACCTGATGCACGCCACCGGGATCGGGTATCTCGTTGCGCGGCTCGACGACCTCGAGCCGTGGGATCAGGTGCTCTCGGGCGGCGAGAAGCAGCGGATCGCGTTCGTGCGGCTGTTCCTGCACCAGCCCCACATCGTCATCATGGACGAGGCGACTTCGTCCCTCGATCCCGCCAGCCAGGCAGTGCTGATGGGCATGGTGACGGAGCGACTCGCGGACGTCGCGGTCCTCAGCATCTCGCACCGCCCGGAACTCGAGGCGTTCCACGACCGTCGGCTGTCGTTCGAGCATCGCCCCGGGGGCTCGCGCCTCGTCAGTGACGTGGTGCTTGTCCCGCCACCGCGCCGGCGCCCCAGGTTTCGCCTGCGCTTCCTGCGAGGCGGATGGTCATGAAGCCGGGTCGGGCCCGGTATCCGAACCGATGGCCCGGCATGGCCCTGTCGCGCCCCAGGGTCGCTTTTTGCGGCGGGCTGGCCAAGAATAGGGCTCCTTTAATCCTGCGAAAGCCGAGGTCGAGCGTGAAGGCGATGGTTCTGGCGATGCTGGCGGCGGTGGCGCTTTCCGGTTGTGCGACCGAGGAAGTCCTGGGCGGGGCTAACCGCTCGGCCAAGTGCTGGCTCGGTGAAGTGAGCGGCCCCGAGTTCGCGAACGTCCTGTCGATCTGCGCGCAGGATGGCGTGGCGCTCCTCAGCAACCATTTCAAGAACCCGGGCGGCTTTCCGACCACCTGTGACAGCGAGGGCGTCGCAAAGCCGACGGAGAAAGGCCAGGCGAGCTTTGCATTCGAGCCCGGCAAATGCGACAACGGCCGCATGAGCGGCGCGCTGGCGCTGAGTTGCCGCCAGGACGGCGGCCGGACGCTTGCCTGCCGCTTCGTACCCGAGCGGAACCTCGTCGGCGAGTTCAGGTTCACGCGGTTCGAAGTCGACAAGACGTGACCCGTCGGCGACGTCACCTGCACTGATGCCGGCCAACGCCGTGAGCCCGGCAACGTGTCCCTGCGGATCGGGCCGGCCCTATGCGTCGTGCTGTGGCCGCTGGCATGCGGGCGAGCCCGCGCCCACCCCTGAAGCACTGATGCGCTCGCGCTATGCCGCGTTCGTGATGATGAACGAACCCTACCTGCTGGCCACGTGGCACGCGGGCAAGCGGCCGAAGTCCGTGCAGCTGGATCGCGCCACGAAGTGGCTCGGGCTGAAGATCATCAGTGCCGCCTTTGCAGGCGATGATGCGGGGGAAGTCGAGTTCATCGCGCGCTTCCGCGTCGGTGGCGGGTCTGCATCCCGTTTGCACGAGCGCAGCCGCTTCGTGCGCGAGGCCGGTCGCTGGTATTACGTCGATGGCGCGTGAGTCCTTCTTTTTTCCGACAGACTGATCCCGGAGTCCGGCCATGACGAACCGTCGCGCCTTCTTGCAGTTCCTCGCTGGCAGCCCGCTGCTTGCGGGCAGCGGCTGGGTCAATGACGTGCTCGCGCAGACCCCCGCCGAGCGCGCCTTCGGCAGGTTGAGCGAGACCGCCGCCGAGGCGC
>CAIUGU010000154.1 GCA_903898785.1 uncultured Pseudomonadota bacterium
AAGATTCGCCGACGCCGCTCCCTTGGGAGCCGCCCGTGGCGGCAGCCGACCCGGCGCCGGTCGTCGAGCTGACGCCGCCCGCCTCGGAGCCCGCGCCGCCCTGCGCACCCGTGCTGGCAAAAATGCTTTCCTCGCCGCCCCCTGCGCTGGAGGAGCTGGAAGTGGAGGGGGAGGACGGAGACGAACTACCGGACGTGCCCGGTTGACCCGCTTCGCCGCCGGCCGAACTCGCCCCCTCGCCGGGCAACCCCGCGCTCGGCAAACCGCCGGCACCTACGCTCGGAAATCCGGCCGACGCGCTGGCGCTGGCGCCGCCACCCGGTGTCGGCATGCCCGTGGACCCTGCCTGACCCGATTGACCCGACTGACCTGACTGTCCGGCAGCACCACCGGCCTGGGTGCCTGCCTGCGAACCCTGCGCCGTCTGACCGCCAGGCGAACCGGATTGTCCCGACGATTCGCTGCCGGGAACGCCGCCGGCCGAAGACGCGCCGCTCGGATCGGAGGTCGATGCCGATGTCCCGGACGAACTGGAGGTCTGCGGGCCGCTGCCCGGCGACTGGCTGGGCGTGCCGGTGCTCGTGCTCGGGCGGCTGCCCGATCCGCTTGAGGTCGATGACGAGGAGGAAGACGGGGAGGACGAGGGCGACGAAGAACCGGAGGACGGGGACCCGCCCGAGGACGGCATGCCGCCGGACGAACTGCTGGAGGAGGACGACGTGGCGCACCCGGCGGTAACGAGCAGCAGGCCCACTGCCGCCACGGTGGCCGCGCGGTGCAGCTGTGCTGCTACGACGGTGGTTACTCGGTCCATGGCCATCGCACCTTCGGGAACGCAAATGTCCCGTTTCCTGAGATCCAGCAGGTTACCAGTCACGTCCACTGCGCGTGTCGGTCGAGTGTGAACGGTTGAACCTGAACGTTACCTGACTTTCGTTCAGCACCTGCGCGCCGTCTTCATTCCCTGATTACGGATTCGCACGGGACCGGACAGCGGTTTCCCGGCCCGAGCCGGAACCGGTCAGTTCATGGCATCCTCGCCTTCGCCGACGAGGAACGACTTGAGCTGCGCAGCCATCCGGTCGCACGCCGTGTTCTGCACCGGCATGATGATGGGGATGGGGGCGATGGCGCCGATGAAGACAGACGTGCCGCTGACGGCCGTGGTGACGTCGCCGACGCCGATCTTGTCCCGCAGGTCCCAGACCGTGGCCTGGTAGTCGGACTGCTTCTCCCACCAGCCGAGGCCGATGCATCCGGCACCGCCGGGACCTGCGCCGCACGCCACGCTGCCGCCGCCGTCGGTCTTCTTGGTCGCGCCGTCGATCCAGATGATGTAGCGCACGCCCATGGCATTCACGCGTTCGCCCACGCCCGGCCGGGCCAGCAGGGCGCTCAGCCCGTCAGCATTGGCCGGGGCCGTGCTGGGCTCGAGCCAAGGGTACAGCGCATCGACGAACTCGCCGTCGGCGTAAATCTGGAAGGGCTTGTTAGCCTGGTTGCTGCGGGGATCCTTCTTCTTGCCCTCTTCCTGCGCGGTCTCGGCTTCCGCGGAAATCTTGCGGCCGACGAGCTCGCGCTCGAGGCAGTCGAGAAACGCGTTTTCCGTGCCTGCTCCCTCGAGATGGGGCTTGGCGAGCAGGACCACCGCTTCGCTCGCGGCGATCTTGGTGGCCGCCTGGCGGTTCTCCTCGATCTTGGCGGTCATGCAACCCGCCAGCGTCGCTGTCGCGGACAGCGCGAGAGCTGCAGGCAGCAGCCTGCTGACTGCGCGCCGCAGGCGGGCGCGACCCGGAAAATAAAGCGGTTCGGAGTACGACATGGGACGCTCCGTCAGGCGTATCCAAGCGGTTTCCAGAGGGGTTGATCGAGTATACGCCAAGGAACCGCAGGGAATGCCAGTGCGCCGAAAAGGACACCGGAGCGGCGCCGCGCACCGGATCGGCTGCACGGTTGGCTTAAGTGAAACGCACGCCTCGACCCGTCCGTCAGGCCGTTTCGGTCCGCTCCACCGGCTGCGGAAACGTCTGCATGCGCGCAAGGACCGGGAATAGCTTCATCCAGACGCCGGCCACCACCACGCTGGCCATGCCGCCGATGACGACGGCCCGGACGACGCCCCACCAGGCTGCCGTCACGCCAGATTCGAACTCGCCGAGCTCGTTCGACGCGCCTATGAACACGGCACTGACTGCACTGACCCGGCCGCGAATGGCATCCGGCGTCTCAAGCTGCACGAGCAGGTGCCGGATGTAGACGCTGATCATGTCGGCCGCACCGAGCACCACGAGCGCGCCCAGGGACAACAGGAACACGGTCGAGGCGCCGAACACGATGGTGGCCACGCCGAACATCGCGACGCTGCCGAACATCCAGCGGCCCACATGCCGGTTGATCGGCACGTAGGCGATCACGAGCGCACACAGGGAGGCGCCCACGCCCGGCGCCGTGCGCAGCATTCCGAGGCCGACGGGACCGACATGCAGGATGTCGCTCGCGAAGGCAGGCAGCAGCGCCGTCGCGCCGCCGAACAGCACGGCGAACAGGTCCAGCGAAATCGCGCCGAGCACCACCGGCTTGGACCGCACGAACCGCAACCCGGACAGCAATGCATGCAGGTTCACCGGCTCCCGTTCCACCTTGCTCCGCCCGCCGCCGCGGATGCCGAGCGACATGGCGGCCGACATGACCAGCAGCACGCCGGCAGCACCGTAGACGATCTGCGCACCGCCGAGGAAGAGTACGCCGCCGAGCACCGGCCCGAGCACCATCGCGATGTGCATGGTCGAGGAGCTGAGCGCGATCGCCTGGTTGAAGTCGGCAGGCGGCACCACGTTCGGCAGCAAAGCCTGGCCGGTCGGCATGGAGAACGCCCGCGCGATCCCGAGCAGGACCATCACCGCGAACACGAGCCGGATGGATTGCATGCCGGACAGCGTCAACATCAGCAGGGCAGCCGCTGACAGCGCCTGGATGAGATAGCAGGCAGTGACGATCCGGCGCCGGTCGAGGTGGTCGGCGGCGTATCCCGCGGGCAGGATCAACAGCACGAAGGGCAGGAACTGCGACAGGCCGATGAGCCCCAGGTCGAGCGGATCGCGCGTCACCGCGTACACCTGCCAGCCCACGGCGACCGTCATCATCTGCGCAGCCAGGCTCGTCAGGAACCGGCCGCTCAGCAGGAACACGAAATCGCGGTGCTTGAGCGCGCCGCCCCGCATGCGACTCCCGCTCATGACGGGACGCCCGGCCGGACCTGCACGCTGCTGCAGGCTTGCGCCCTGCGCTCAAGCACGGCTCACCGGCAAGACGTTCACGAACCGAGGAACAGCCGGTAGACGGGGTTCGCCGTCTCTTCGGTGAAGACGTACTTCAGTTCCTTGAGGTGTTGCGTGAACTCCTCGTTCTCCTGTGGCGGCACCTGCACGCCGGCCAGCACGCGGCCGTAATCCGAGCCCTGGTTGCGGTAGTGGAAGAGCGTGATGTTCCAGGTGGTGCCTATCGCGTGCAGGAACTTGAGCAGCGCCCCCGGGCGCTCGGGGAATTCGAAGCGGAACAGCCGCTCGTGCTCGAGCCCGTGCGAGTGGCCACCCACCATGTAGCGGACATGCAGCTTCGCCATCTCGTTGTCCGTCATGTCGACGACCGGATAGCCTGCCTCCGTCAACGTGCGCACGAGTGCCTCGCGCTCCTTGCGTCCCTCGCTCAAGCCGACGCCCACGAAGATGCGCGCGGCGCTCTCGCCGGCGTGCCGGTAATTGAACTCGGTGACGCTGCGCTTGCCGAGGACTTCGCAGAACCTGAGGAAGCTCCCCTTCTGTTCCGGAATCTCCACGGCCACGAGCGCTTCGCGCTGTGCGCCGAGCTGGGCGCGCTCGGCGACGTACCGCAGCCGGTCGAAGTTCATGTTGGCGCCGCAATTGATCGAGATGAACGTCCGGCCCGTGCACCCTTCGCGCGCGATGTACTTCTTGATGCCGGCCACCGCGAGCGCGCCGGCCGGTTCGACGACGGTGCGGTTGTCCTCGAAGATGTCCTGGATGCCGGCGCACAGCTCGTCGCTCGTGACCAGCAGGATCTCATCGACGTACTGCTGGCAGAGCTTGAACGTTTCCTCGCCGACGCGGCGCACGGCCACGCCGTCGGCAAAGATGCCGACGCGCTCGAGCGAGACCCGCTTGCCTGCCTTCAGCGACTCGTACATGCCCGCGGCGTCCTCGGGCTCGACGCCGATGATGCGGATCTTCGGGAACAGCGACTTCACGTAGGCCGCGACGCCTGCCGCCAGCCCGCCGCCGCCGATCGGGATGAAGATCGCGTCGATCTCGTCGCCGGCCCGCTGGCGCAGGATCTCCATGCCGATGGTGCCCTGGCCCGCGATGACATCCGGATCGTCGAACGGATGGATGAACGTGAGGCTCCTCGCACGGGCCACTTCGAGGGCGTGGTCGTAGGCGTGGTCGTAATCGTCGCCGCTCAGCACCACTTCGCCCCCGAGGTCGCGGACGGCCTGCACCTTGATCTGCGGCGTCGTCTGCGGCATCACGATCACGGCCGGAATGCCGCGGCGTTTCGCCGCCAACGCCACGCCCTGGGCATGGTTGCCCGCGGAAGCGCAGATGACACCCCGCGCGGCCACGGTGGCCGACAGGTGGGCGATCCGGTTGTAAGCACCCCGCAGCTTGAACGAGAACACCGGCTGCAGGTCCTCGCGCTTGAACAGCACGGTGTTGCCGAGGCGGCGGCTGAGGCGCGGGGCGAGTTCGAGGGGCGACTCGATGGCCACGTCGTAGACGCGCGCCTTGAGGATACGTTCGAGGTAGGGGCTGGACATTGGCAGTAGTGTTCTGATTTACATTCGGGACGCGCATTGCGAGTCCTTCAAGTACAGTAACACGGCCATTTCTCGAGTACACGGCGGTCGCTCGCGCCGGACCCGGGGAAGCCCGATGTTCACAGCCGAGAGGCGACCCTTGCAGAGACACTCTTGATGACCGACAGCCCCAAGCCGCTCTCCCGCCGCGAAGTCCTCACCACCCTTGGAGTGGCCGCCAGCGCCGCCTCGCTCTGGCCGGCGGCTGCACACGCGGCCGCAGCCGACCTGCCACTCTCGTCCCGGGAACTGTGGGAATGGGTGCGGGCACAGCCAGTCCTGCAGACCGGCATCGTTTATCTCGACACTGCGTCGACGGGACCGGCCCTCCGGACCGCCCTCGTCGCGGAGTACCGCAGCCGCGAGGCGATCAACCTCAACCACGGCGAGTACTCGCGCACGTGGCTCAGCCCGGCTGCGGTCACCCAGTTCGCGGAACGCATCGCTGCGTTCGCAGGCGCGGGAACGGACGAAGTGACGTTGACGACGGGAGCCACCGAGTCGCTGAACATCGTCGCGAACGGCCTGCCGCTGGAGGCGGGAGACGAGATCATCGTGACGACCCACGAACATGCTGCGCATCTGCACGCGTGGCTGTTGCAGGCCCGCAGGCGGGGCATCGTCGTGAAGCAGATCGGCATGCCGGCTCCGCTCGGGGATCCCGTCCAGATCCTCGAAGCCTTCACCGCCGCGATCACTCCCCGTACCCGCGTGCTGGCCATGAGCCACGTGCTGTACAGCACGGGCACGGTGCTGCCGGTCCGCGAGATATGCGAACTCGCCCGCTCGCGCAACATCGTCTCGGTGGTCGACGGCGCGCAGGCGTTCGGCATGCTGAATTTTTCGCTCCGCGATCTCGGCTGCGACTTCTATGCGGCAAGTCTCGCGAAGTGGCTGAACGGCGGCCTTGGAACGGGCCTTCTCTATGTCCGCGGCGAGTGGCTTGATCGCCTGTGGCCGATCGCAGCCGACGGCCCGACAGGCTGGAGCGAGGGCGGCAGCTTTGGCCTTGCCGATCCGGCCGATGCGGAACTGCGCTCCGGCTGGCCGGCGACGTTGCGCAAGTTCGGCACGAACTACCGCTCCTTCGTCCCCCTGTTCCAGGGACTCAATGTCGCCTTCGACCTGCAGGAGAGAATCGGACGCGCCCGCATCGAGGCCCGCGTTCGCGAACTGGCGATCTATGCGCAACTCAAGCTTCAGGAGGTCCGTGGACTCAGCGTCATCACCCCGACCCATCCGTCCTTGTGGGCTGGCATCGTGTCGTTCACGATTCGCGGCCAGGACCTGAAGCCGCTCGCGTCGGCACTGGCGGAAAGGGAATCGACCGTGATCCGCCATGTCGCCCACAGCGGCATCGCGTTCGAGGCACTGCGGGTTTCGCCCCATGTCTACAATTCGCACGAAGACATTGATCGACTGATCTTCGGCCTCAAGCAGCACATGGCCTGATCGCCGTGCCGTTCAGACTCCTGCTGTTGTATGGAGCAATCGGTGGCCTGGCGAGCGTGCTGGCGGCCGCGTTGCTGCGCTCGCTGCTGTCCGCCGCGAGGCCCGAGGCGACCGAACCGGAAAGCCCCCCAACGTTGCTGCCTTCGTGGCGTGACCTCTTCGAGGCGGCGACACACGTCTTCGCCGGCGCCGGGATCGGCTTGGTTTTCTGGCTGAGCTGGGGTTTCGCGGCGATCGTCACCGTGCCCTGGTGGGTTCGCGGCATTGCGTTCGGCGGCATCTGCGCGCTGGTCGTGGCAGTCCCTGCGCTGGTGGGCACCGCGCTGCGAACAGGGATGCGATCGAAGCAGGCAGCGGGCCTGCTGCTCGAATGGACCTACACGTGCGTGATGGCCGGTCTCGCGTGCGCCTGGATCGCAGAAGCCACGCAGTAGGCTGCCGGCGCCGGTGGATCAGCGGTCGAGGAACGTCCGCAGGAGGCGAGCCAGCTCCGGCGCCGCGGTATCGTACAACTCATCGGTCCGTTGCGAGAGCGAGCTTGCGGCGTGCTGCCCCTGGACCGGCTCGAGACGCTTGACGCTGGCCGGCGCGTCGGCGGGATAGAGCAACAGTGTCTGCTGCGTGATCGCTGCAAGGCGCGCGGAGGCCGGCTTGGCCACCGTCACGGGACGCGTTGCCGACGGTGCGGATGCCGGCGCGATATCGGGCATCGACACGAGCACGACGCGCCTGACCTGCTGTGGCCGCTGCACGGCGAGTTCCGCCGCGATCAGCGCGCCCAGCTGGTGGCCGACCATGTCGACCGCACGCAGTCTCATGCTGTCGAGAAAGTCGCCGATGGCAGCAACATGGTCAGCAAGGCCCAGCGCCGTTCCCGGTGCCGGATCGGAGTAACCGTGCGCCGGCAGGTCCGGGGCGTACACGCTGCGTTCGCGTCCGAGTTCGGGCAGCAGGGACTCGAACCACGTACCCGTCGCCGACTCCGGATGCAGGCATACCAGCGGAGTACGCTCGTCGAAGCCGCCGCCTGACGGATACGCCGTCGTGAGATGCAACTGGCCGTTGCGGCCATCGGAATAGGCACGCCGTGTATGAACCTGGACGACTGCGGGTTGGCTGGCCGACTGCGAACGGCGACGGGCTTGGGTCACGATGGCTCCGATAATTCCGTTGACCTGGAAACGCGGCGACTCTACCGCCGCAGCGGCGGCGGCAGGATGGAATTGGGTCTCAGCTTGGCCCCGCCGTCTTCAATTCAGGTGCGTACACAGGGAAAGTCCCAGGCAGCGCCCCCGACGTTGGACACTGCCCGCCTCGACGGGTGATCGAGGTCGGGCGGGAGGATCGGTGATGCACTTCGCAGTTGGCAGTCTACTGCATGCCGTTCGGACGCAGGAGTCCCGCCCGGCCGGAACTCAAGGCGCGCGTTGCGGTACCTTCCTGATGAGACTGGCGTCGTACCCAAGGGCTACTGCCTTGCGCACCAGCGCGGCGTACTGGTCGTCGGGCAGCACCGGCATCCGGGCCATGATCCACAGGTAGTCGCGCTTGTTGCGGCCGATGATCGTCGTCGAATAGTCGGGAGCAATATCGAGGATCAGGTACTCGGCCTTGATGGGCCAGATGAACCGCATGCCCCACGTCGCATTCGTCGTGGTGTCGACGATGAAGCCCTTCGGCGTGTAGCGCTTTTGCGGCCCGTCGAAGCCGCCCTTCCGGAAAGTGAACGTCGTCGCGACGGTCCCGTCGGGGTTGAGGGCATACGACTCGACTGCCGCATAGGCCTCCTTCTCGATGAAGGTCGGGATGCTGGCAATGATGTACCAATCGCCCATGAAGCGCTGGAGGTCGACGCTGCGAGCGGTTTCAAGCGGGGCCTTGGCCGGCATCGTGGAGCACCCCGTCAGGAAGCCGGGCAACAGAAGGAGAAGCGCGCCGAAGCGACCGACTCTGCGAATGGGATCCGCCATAAGGATTGCGCCGTGTCCAAGAGACTACCGGGGTTCGAATTCGGTGCGGGCCGGCCGGCAGATTCAGCGCATCGACATGGCCCGTGAAAAAGACCACAAAAGATTCCGGGCCGTCGCCCGGAGCCCTTTGGAATCAGAACATCTCGGACGCACCCGGTTCGACTGCGACCGGCTCGGTACGCGACACGATGTGGTCGCCGGTAATCATGGCGTCATAGGCCTGGCCGGGGCCGACCATGGGATAGACGCCCGCATCCGGATCGATCACCACTTCAAGGAAGGCGGGACCCTGGAACTCGATGAATTCCTTCACGACGCGCGGCACGTCTTCCTTGCGGTCGAGGCGCACTGCAAAGCGGAAGCCGTCGGCCTGTGCGGCCTTCACGAAGTCCTTCTTGTGCAGCGACTTGTCGCTGGCGGACATGCGTCCCTTGTAGAAGAGCTTCTGCCACTGCCGGACCATGCCGTCGCCGAAGTTGTTGAGCAGGACCACCTTCACGCCCAGGTCGTAGGTAGTGACGGTTTCGAGCTCGCCCAGGTTCATGCGGATGCTGCCGTCGCCGTCGATGTCGATGACCAGCCGCTCCGGGTGGGCAAACTTGGCGCCAATGGCCGCCGGCAGGCCGAAGCCCATCGTGCCCATGCTGCCCGACGTGAGCCACAGCCGCGGGCTCTTGAAGTCGAAGTACTGCGCGGCCCACATCTGGTGCTGACCGACGCCTGTGGAGATGATCGCCTCGCCTTGCGTCAACTTGTTGATTTCCTCGATGACGTAGTACGGCTGGATCAGCGGGCTCGAGCGATCGTAGTCCATCGGGTGGGCGACTTTCATGTCGGCGCAATGCTTGAGCCAGGCGGACCAGTCGCGCGCGAAGCGCGTGCGGCGGCCGTGCGAGATCAGCGCCTGCAGTGCCTCGGGGAGCAGGCCGACGTGGTGCCAGTGCACGTTCTTGACCTTGTTGATCTCGGAGGCATCGATGTCGATCTGTGCGATGTGCCGCGCGTGCTTCGCGAACTTCGGCGGATTGCCGGCCACGCGATCGTCGAACCGGGCGCCCAAGGCAATCAGGAAGTCGCAGTCGTCCACCGCATAGTTCGCGAACGCGGTGCCGTGCATGCCCAGCATGCGCATGGACAGCGGATGGGTGGTGTCGTCGACGCCGAGCCCCATGAGAGTCGTGACCACGGGAATGTTGAACTCCCGCGAGAATTCGCGCAGCGCTTTGGTCGCGCCGCCGTTGATGACGCCGCCGCCGGCATAGATCAGCGGCCGTTCCGACTTGGCCAGCAGGTCGAAGAACTGCGTTGCCTGGGCCTCGCCCAGGACGTTGCGGGCGAGACGGTTCATGCGCTGACGGTAACCCGCCATCGGCAAGCGGCCCGAGCCCTGGAACACGCCTTGCCAGTTCTGCACGTCCTTCGGCACGTCGATGACGACGGGGCCGGGGCGGCCTGTGCGGGCAATCTCAAAGGCCGTGCGGACCGTGGCTTCCAGCTTGGCGGGATCCGTCACGAGAAACACGTGCTTGGCCACCGAGCCCATGATGGCGGCGACAGGCGCTTCCTGGAATGCGTCGCTGCCGATCGCCGACGTCCCGACCTGGCCGCAGATCACGACGATGGGAATCGAGTCCGCCATGCAGTCGCGAACGGGGGTAACCGTGTTGGTGGCACCAGGGCCCGAGGTGACGATGCAAACACCCACCTTGCCACTGGCGCGGGCATAGCCTGCCGCCATGAAGCCGGCCGCCTGCTCGTTGGCGGGAACGACGAGCGGCATGCGCTGGCCGCCGCCCTGGGACTGGTTCTGGTTGTAGACGAAGATCGCGTCGTACGTCGGCAGGATGGCGCCACCGCTATAGCCGAAGACCGTCTGGACACCCTCGTCGGCCAGGACCTGGACGATGATGCTGGCGCCCGTAAGCGTTTGACCCGCCAAGGGATGTGCCGTCGTGTCTAGGGTGGCGTAACTCTCTTTCACCGTGGGTACCGTCAAGTGGATCGCTGGAATGCGCTTGTGTGCACTGCAAAGTAGCCTAGCAGTAACGCTCCCTCTCAGTCTATTCTGCCCGGCACCGGGGGCATTCGATGCAGGGCAGCGGGCGGTTTCGTCCCGTCGCGTGTCCGGCGCCCCCCTCCCCGACTTCGCCCCGATGCCAGAAGGACTGTTTCGATGACGACCCGCAAGCGCCACATTATCTCCATCCTGCTGCAGAACGAAGTGGGCGCCCTGACGCGAGTCGCCGGCCTGTTCTCTACCCGCGGCTACAACATCGAGTCCCTGAACGTGGCCCCAACGGACGACCCAACCGTGTCGCGACTGACGCTGGTCACCACCGGCACCGGTGCCGTTGTCAGCCAGATCGTCAACCAGTCCCTGAAACTGGTCGATGTCGTGAACGTCGATGACGTTACGCGGGACCAGCACGTGGAGCGCGAACTGCTGCTGCTCAAGCTGCGGCTCGGCACCAGCCAGGTCGGCGCGGTCCGCGCGGCGGTCGAGCGGGCCGGCGGACGCATCCTTGCGGATGACGTCGAAAGCTTCCTGATCGAACTGACCGACAGCGAATCGCAGATCAGCCGCTTCATCGCGCACATGGCCCAGTTCGGCGAGGTGCTCGAGGTCGTCCGCAGCGGCGCCCTTGCGGTGCTGCGCGGAACCCAGACGCTGCACGTCGACTGACGGAAAGTCAGAAGCTGCGTTTGGTCTCGACGAGGAACTGCACGTCGTCGATGGACGAGCCCCCGTCGAACGGGAACGCCAGGTCGACGTGAATGACGTTGCCGAACGACGAGCGGCTGGACGCGAAGCGCAGGCCGAAGCCCGCATCGGTCAGCCAGCCCTCGCTCGTGCCGCCGGCGTTGCCTTTGCCCCACGTGCGCCCCGCATCGAAGAAGACGGCGCCGCCGACGTGGAACAGCCTGAACAGGTAGTAATCGGTATAGACCCGATGCTCCAGCGTCAGCAGCGCCAGCGCCGTCCCATCCTGGTAGCGAAGAGGATAGCCCCGCAGCGACGTGTCGCTGCCACTGAACAAAGGTTCGGTCGCACTGGGATTGCGCGGCGACCCCGTCGTCTGGCCGGAAGCGTCGCCACCCAGGAGCAGCTGCCTTTCCGCATCCAGGTCCCGCGTCAGGACGCCGGTCAACGACGCAAAGAACAACTGCCGGTCGCTGGCTCGCCAGTAATACTGGGCGTCGGCATTCAACGCAGCGTTCCTGAGTGACCCGCCCTCGAACCTGCCATCGGCCGTGGCGGCCAGCAGGACGGTATGACGCCGCTCGGCCATCTCGAAGCTGCGCCCGGCTTCGAGCGAGACCAGCGTCGCGGTGCGATCAGCGCCGAACGAAGGCGACGACCACCCCAGCATCGCCCGCAGGAATGTGCCGGTGTACACATCCTCGGTTCTCGCAATCTGGTTTTCGTTGCGCCGCTCTTCATAGCTGTCCTCGAGCAACTCGAAGCCGATGAGGGGATACGAGAGCGTGCGGTCTTCGGGCACCACCGTCGCGGGCAAGAGGCCCGCGCCCTGCGCAAAGCGGTCGCGCTCGTAGGCAAAGCCATAAGTCCAGCGCTGCACCCAACCTGACTGCAGCCCGCGGGAGAGGCCGAAGTGCGCGCCATAACGCTGCTCGTCATGACGGAACTCATCCACCGCGACCCCATGGGAGTAGCGGCTGTCTGTCCGGGTCCAGTCGAGTCCGCCGACGCCAGCTGACCAGCGGCTGTCGAGCGAGTAGAACGGCCGGTCGAGTTGCAGCTCCTGCTGCCTGCCGTCGCTGTTGTCCGCATAGCCGGCGCGGAGGCGATTGCGCGAGCCGAGGAGCAGCGGATCGTAGTAGCCGAGTCGCGTCGACGCGCGATCCACGTCGGACTCGTACTCCAGCTGCACTTCCTTGCCGAGCCCGAGCAGGTTGGATTCCTCGATCTTGATGCTGGCCGAATTCTCGCCGCCGGCGCGGTCGAAGCTGATGCCGGGATTCAGCGTCCACACATCCTGCGTGCGAACTTCGAGATCGACCTTGCCGTCGGCAGCTCGCGTGGGCGTGACGCGGGCTTCATACAGATAGCGCTGGTCACGCAGCAACCGTGCGGTCTCCCGCGCCAGCCGTTCGGAATAGGCCTCGCCCGACTTGAACAGCAACTGCTGCTCGATGATCGCGGGCCGGGTCAGGATGTGGAGCCGGTTTGCAATCCGGAACAGCTTCTTGTTGTCGGCAGGGTCGTCGAGGTCAAAGACATTGATGGTGACGATGCGGATGTCACCGATCACCGCGCCCGACGCCTCGATCTCTTGAGGCGACAAGGCTTCCTGCGCAGTGGCAGGCAGCGAGGAACCGAGGAGTACCGCGATGGCGTATGCACCGAGCCGGCTTCGCGCCGTGCCTGTCAGGCCGTTCGTCTGGTTCCCGCTCGAACAGGCGGGAACGGCGCTCAAGGGAGGATGACGGTCGAACCCGTGGTTCTGCGTGCTTCCAGATCCGCGTGAGCGGCTGCAATGTCGGCCAGCCGGTAGGTCTGCCCGATGTGGACCTTCACGATCCCGGAACCCAGCACTGCGAACAGCTCGGCCGCCGCCTTGCGCAGGTCGGCTGTCTTCTTGATGTAGTCGAACAGTATCGGCCGCGTGAGGAACAGCGAGCCTCGCCGGGCGAGCTCGAGCGGCGCGATCGCCGGCACGGGCCCCGAGGCATTGCCGAAGGTCACCATCACCCCGAGCGGCTGCAGGCAATCGAGGGATGGCATGAACGTGTCCTTGCCCACGGAATCGTAGACCGCCGCCACACCCTTGCCCCTGGTAAGAGCCCGCACGCGGGCTGCCAGGTCCTCGGCGCCGACCAGCACGTGTTCCGCCCCGAGCTCGCGCACCTGCCCGGCTTTCTGTTCGCTGCCAACGACGCCGATCACTCTCGCGCCCAGGTGACGCGCCCACTGCACTAGGATCATGCCGACGCCGCCGGCCGCCGCGTGCACGACGATCCAGTCGCCCTTGCGCACCTTATATGTCCGTCGCAGCAGGGCGTGGGCCGTGAGTCCCTTGAGCAGGCTTGTGGCGGCATCGCGATCACTCACCGTGTCCGGCAGCTTGAGCACGCGCTCGGCCGGCAGCAGCCGCACGTCGGAGTACGCGCCGGAAGTGGCGAGTACATAGGCGACCCGATCGCCGGGAGCAAACCCTTCCACCCTGGGTCCCACCGCTTCGACGACCCCCGCCGCTTCGCGGCCAAGCCCGGACGGCAGCGTCGTGGGATACAGGCCGATGCGCTGGTACACATCGATGAAGTTGAGGCCGATGGCGGTCTGGCGCAGGCGCAGCTCGCCGGGCCCGGGATCGCCGACGGTCACTGCTTCGAGTCGCAGGACCTCCGGGCCGCCATGCTCATGGATTCGGATTGCTTGTGCCATAGACGCGGTTGTCGCGGACTGCCCCAGGGCGCGGTGCTTCGTGAGGACAACGAGTCTAGCGGACGGGTCGGGGGACGGCCACGGCGTGGCTTCCCGATTGTAAAAAGAGGGCAGCAGGCTCTGCCCTACCGGGGACTTCCCGCGCGGACTGCAGGCACCATCAAGCTCGATGGGATGCCGCGCCCGGAAGCGGAATGCCCCGGGCGCGGGTGGTCCCTTCCTGGACCTGACGCATGGATCGAAGCGAGGCTACAAGGCCTGGTCGTCAGCCTCACCGGTCCGGATACGCAGCACGCGCTCGAGATCGGTGATGAAGATCTTGCCGTCGCCCACCTTGCCGGTCTTCGCGGCAGCGATGATGGCTTCGACGACCTGATCGACCAGCGCATCCTTGACCGCCACCTCGATGCGGGTCTTGGGCACGAAGTCCACGACATACTCGGCTCCCCGATAGAGCTCGGTATGGCCGCGCTGCCGGCCGAAACCCTTGACTTCCGTTACCGTCATGCCCGAGACGCCGATCTCGGAGAGAGCGGCACGAACGTCGTCGAGTTTGAAGGGCTTGATGATTGCACTGATAAGTTTCATTCCCCGAGGCTCCTGTCTCGAACTGCGGGACTAAAGGACCAGGGCTGCCTGTCCGTCCGCCCCGCGGGACCATTCCAGCGTGATAGACGAAATCCAACCACCGGCGTCGATTGTCGTTCATTTGTGGCCGCGACCCCGGGCCTCGTCTTCGAGAGGACGACGACACCCGGGATTGCGACACGCGGGGTACTTATGCAGTTTTCATGCCGCAGGTGTTCTGCGGCCAGCCATTGGGCCGGCGCGAGGTCGCCGCCCCCGAAGCTGCGAATACGCACCGCGATGGCGCGAGCGGTGCCATGTATGCCCGATTATGGTGCGCAAGCAGCAGTCCTCGCTGTATAACGCGGCGAGACCGCGCCCGATACCATGGCACCCACTTTGAATGCAGTGCACAATCGACGCTCGCCCCCACCCTCAGGTGTGCATCCATGACCGAGTCGACCCGTTCCCCGCAGCCTGCCCCCGAGGCCCTGCCCGCGTCCGGCCATGCGATTCCAGGTCCGGACCCGACGGCAGAATGGACGCGGCAGTATCTCGCAGCCCTCGCGCAGGTGACAGGCGGGCTCTCGCCACTGCCGTTCGGCGGTGCGTGGGTCGACTGGTGGACCCGTCTCGCGCAGGCCCCGGCCAGGCAGGCGGAACTCGCACAGAGCGCCGTCGAGAAGACGCTGGAACTCTGGGGCTTCGCATCACAGGCAGCGGACGGCAAGCCCCGTCCTCCGGTCGCCGGCAACCCCGCGGAGGCGCAGCGCTTCAAGGCAGAAGCCTGGGGCCGCTGGCCCTACAACGTACTCGCACAATCCTACCTGCACACGCAGGCCTGGTGGGACCAGGCTGCCGACGCCGCGCCGGGCATGGACAAGGACAAGGCGGAGCTCGCGCGCTTCTCGATCAAGCAGGCGCTCGAAGCCGTCTCGCCGCAGAACTTCCTGCTCACCAACCCTGAACTGCTCGACCAGACCGCGGAAGAGAACGGGCAGAACCTTCAGCGCGGGTTCGAGCACTGGATTGAAGACCTGAGGCGCACGGTCGACCCCGGCAACGAGGGCGACACGGGCTCCTTCAAGGTCGGCGAGCAGGTCGCCATCTCGCCGGGCAAGGTGGTATTCCGCAACAGCCTCATCGAGTTGATCCAGTATTCGCCGGCCACGCCGGATGTCTACGCGGAACCGATCCTGATCGTGCCGGCGTGGATCATGAAGTACTACATCCTCGACCTGTCGCCCGCCAACTCGCTGGTGCGGTACCTCGTCGAGCAGGGCCATACCGTGTTCATGATCTCGTGGAAGAACCCGGACGCCACGGACCGCGAGCTGTCGATGGACGACTATGTTTCCCTCGGCGTCAGCGACTCGCTCGACGTCGTCGCCGCGGTCTGCCCGGACAGGAAGGTGCACACGGTCGGGTACTGCATCGGCGGCACGCTGCTGTCGATCACTGCGGCACGACTGGCCAGTGCCGGCGACCAGCGGATCGGCAGCGTGACGCTGCTGGCGGCGCAAACCGATTTCAGCGAGCCGGGAGAGCTGTCGCTCTTCATCAACCCGGACCAGCTGGCCATGCTGGAGGCGAAGATGTCGCAGTCGGGCGTGCTCGACAGCAAGAACATGTCGGGTGCCTTTGCCCTGCTGCGTTCCCGCGACCTGATCTGGAATCCGGTCGTATCGACCTACCTGCAGGGCCAGCGCTCCAAGGCCAACGACCTCATGTCATGGAATGCAGACGGGACGCGCATGGCGCATCGCATGCACACGGACTACCTGTACCAGCTTTACCTCAACAACGACCTCGCGAGCGGGCGCTATCGCTCCCACGGCGACATCGTCGACCTGAAGGCCATCACGGCACCGATGTTCGTCGTCGGCACGGAGACGGACCACGTGGCTCCGTGGAAGTCGGTCTACAAGGTGCACGACCTCACCCGCTCGGGCGACTACTCGTTCCTGCTGACGAGCGGCGGCCACAACGCCGGCATCATCAGCGGTCCGGTGCACCCGCGCAGGCATTATCGGCTGCATCGTTTCTCCGGCGACGAGGCCCACCTGGCAGCGGATGACTTCGTTGCCCGCACCGAGAAGAAGCCCGGTTCGTGGTGGCCCGTGTGGCAGCAGTGGCTGGTGGCGCGTTCGAGCGCCGAGCGCGTGGACCCGCCCGAGATGGGAGCACCTGAAGAAGGCTTCTTCCCGGTGGCCGACGCGCCGGGATCCTACGTGCTGCAGCGCTGACCTCGCGCGGGCGTCATGCTCAACTTCCTGCGGAAGCAATTCGACCGGCAACGACGCAAGCGCGAGTCGGCGCGCGCGGTCCGCATCAAGCTGGCGGACTTCGGCGACATCGACACGTTCTGCTCCGCTTACGCGGCCAGCACGCGCAGCGGTGCGACGACGCGAACCCTCGACATCGGCTGCGGCACGACCCCGCGCAATCCCTTCAAGGCGGACGAGGTGTCCGGCATCGACATCCGCGAGGACCCGGTCCGCAACATCCGGTACGCGGACCTCGCCGTGGAGCCGATTCCGTACGGCGACAACGAATTCGACTACCTGACCGCGTATGAATTCCTGGAACACGTGCCGCGCGTGCTGTACGCCCCGGCGCGGCGCTTCCCGTTCGTCGAACTGATGAACGAAATCCACCGGGTCCTGAAACCCGGCGGAGTCCTGCTGTCGCACACGCCCGCCTTTCCCTACGCACAGGCGTTCCAGGACCCGACCCACGTCAACATCATCACCGAAGCCACGTTCGCGAATTACTTCGACGACCAGAAGACCTGGGCGCGGATGTACGGCTTCAGGGGCTCCTTCACGGTGCTGCGCCAAGGCTGGAACAAGCCGCACCTGATCTCGCTTCTGCGCAAGCTCCCCACTTAGAATAGGTTGCCGGATTCAGGCACAGGGGGCGATGTCGCGCGGGGAATGTGATTCACGTCCCCGACCCAGGCGGGGATCCTTGTACGACTGCGATGGTTATGCGAGAAAGCCGTGCTGCTCGCGTTCAAGGATCCATGATGCAAGTGTTGGCGGGGCTCTTCGGCAGGCTGGTGCGGAACGCAACCCTGCTGCTCGCCTCGCTGCTCGCCGCCCCGCTAGCCCAGGCTGCGAACGGGCAGGACGACTTCCGCATCCTCTATGCAGAGGCCTTCATGCCGTTTCCGGTCCTTGCACAGGCAACGGCAGCACTGAAGGCGGCGGATGACCCGCTGCTGGCCGGTTTGCGCTTCGATGCCTTCGGCCGCCGTTTCGAGCTGTCCCTGGAACGCAATACCAGGATCATGCGCGATGCGAAGAGCGCAGGCGTCGCATACCGGGGTTCGATTGCGCCGCTACCCGGCTCCTGGGTCCGGCTGACCCGCACCGGCAACGACCTGCACGGACTGATCTGGGACGGCTCCGAACTGTATGTCATCGAGCCGGCCCGCGAAGCCCGCGCGTTCCTGGTGAACCCTGCCGAGTACGCCAAGGGCACCAACGTGATCTACCGGTTGAGCAACACCCTGGTGGATCTCGGTCCCGGGTTCTGCAGTGCCGTGCCGCCCGCCACACAGGACGACGCGGACACCGGCACCGGCCTGTCGACCTTCAAGGCCCTGACCCGCGACCTCAAGTCCCATCTGGTCCTGCAGCAGGCAGCGGGTGCCACGCTGACATTGAGCCTGTCAGCGCTGGGCGATGCCAGCTTCCGGCAAAACTACCCGTCAGAAGCCGAAGCACACGATGCCATACTTATCCGTCTCAACAATGTGGACGGGATTTACAGCGCACAGCTCGGCGTCGAGATCAGTATCAGTAGCGTCGAGGTCTACGACGTTGGTACCGATCCGTTTAGCTCCACCCTCGTGCCGCGCGACTTGCTGGAGGAACTCGGCAGCCACCGCAGCAACAGTGACACCCTGCAAGGCGACGGACTCACGCACTTATTCACCGGGCGTGACCTCGGCGGCCCGACTGTCGAGACTGTCGGCATCGCCTTCATCGACACGCTGTGCCAACGGCAATATGGCGTCGGTCTCACGGAATCGAGCGGCCGCGGCTCGGTCATCGAGTCGCTCATTGCCGCCCACGAAATCGGGCACAACTTCGGCGCATACCATGATGGTAGTCCTGAATGTGCATCGACTCTGCCCGACCAGTACATCATGGGCCCCAAGTCCGCAATTGGACGCGATACCTTCTCCCAGTGCAGCATTGAAGCGATGTCTCGGGCGATCGCTGCAGCAGCATGCATCAACCCGCTGCCGCCAGCCGACGCGGGCGTGCAATTCGCCGCTGCACCGTCCGGCTTGTCACTCGGGCAGACTTTCAGTTGGGCACTCACCGTCACGAACTGGGGAGGCCAGCAGGCCGCTGCGGCGAACCTGGAGGTGACTCTGCCGGGGGAAATTTCATTGGTCAGCGCCTCGGTCCCGGGCGGCATCTGCACCAACGGGGCGGGCACGGTCCAATGTTCGCTAGGAGCCCTCGCGGGCGGCCAAAGCAGGCTTGTCTCCCTCTCGCTCACGGCGGGGGCAACGGGACTGTTCTCGGTTACCGCGGTGGCATCCGCGACCAACGACATCAATAGCACCAACGACACGGCGACAGCGACGCTGGCGGTAGACACTGCGATGCCCGGCGCACCTGCAACAGCCAGCGCCACCAGCAACAGCGGGGGCGGCGGTGGGGGTTCGATGGGCCTGCTGATGCTGTCCCTGATCGGACTGCTGGCCCACGCGCGCCGGCGCCATTTCCGGCCTGCCTGACATCGGGCGGCCAGGGCGGCGGCGGGTCCGCCGTCTTTTCCCTTGAATCCCTGCGATCCCGACTACACTTACAAGGTGCGAAACCCGAATCGAGCGGTCCGACGTGCGTCGCCGCCGCTTGGGGTCGGGCGCAGGGCACACTCCGAAGAAACGCAATCGAGGCATGGACTACAAGGACTACTACGAGACGATGGGCGTCCCTCGCAACGCGAGTGCGGACGACATCAAGCGCGCCTACCGGAAACTCGCCCGCAAGTACCACCCCGACGTCAGCAAGGAAAAGGGGGCAGAGGAAAAGTTCAAGGCGATGCAGGAAGCGTATGAAGTGCTCAAGGATCCGGAGAAGCGCGCCGCCTACGATCGGCTGGGCGCCAACTGGAAGTCCGGCCAGGAATTCAGGCCACCCCCGGACTGGCAGCGCGAGTACGAATTTTCCTCGGGCCGGCGCGGCGCGGAGGATGCGGGGTTCAGCGACTTCTTTTCTTCCCTGTTTGGCGAGGGCGGCTTCGGGTCGGCCGGAGGCCGGGCTCGCGGCCGGAGCGGCTTCAGCGCGCCGGGACAGGACCAGACGGCAGCCATCGACATCAGCCTCGAAGAGGCCTACGCGGGCAGCACGCGGAACATCGAGCTCAGTTCGCCTGAGCGTGGCGGCGAAGCCCCGACACGCACGCTGAAGGTCACGATCCCCGCAGGCGTCACGGCCGGACAACGCATCCGGCTGGCGGGCCAGGGGGGCCGCGGGATGGGCGGCGGACGTGCCGGCGATCTCTATCTCGAGATCGGGCTGCAGAAGCATCCGCATTTCACGCCCGACGGAAAGGACATCCACTTGGTCCTGCCGATCGCGCCGTGGGAGGCTGTATTCGGGGCGACGGTCCCGGTACCGACGTTGGGTGGGCGCGTGGAAATGCGCATCCCGAAGGGCGCTCGCGCGGGGCAGCGTCTGCGCCTGAAAGGCAGGGGCCTGCCCGGCAAGCCGCCGGGAGACCAGTTCATCGAACTCAGGGTCGTGCTGCCACCCGCGGAGTCGCCGCAGGCCATCGCACTGTACGAGCAGATGCAGCGCGAACTGCCGTTCGATCCCCGCGCTGACCTCGGCTAGCGGCTAGCCCGCTTCCACGTCGAGCACCATGCGGACCAGGTGGGCGAGCGAGGTCGCGCCCATTTTGTCCATGACCCGCGCACGATGAATCTCGACGGTTCGCTGGCTGAGCTTGAGGTCGGTGGCGATCACTTTGTTCGCCCTGCCTTGCACCACGAGTTGCATGACTTCCAGTTCGCGCGGCGTCAGGCATGCAATCCGCTCACGGATCGCCGCGAGTTCGCTGCGCTCTGCCTGGTTGGCCGCATCCATCGCCAGCGCCTGGCTGACGCGGTCCAGGAGGTCGGTGTCCTGGAACGGCTTCAGCAGGAAATCGACGGCGCCTGACCGCATCGCCTCGACCGCCATCGGCACATCACCGTGGCTGGTGATGAAGATCACCGGCAGCAGGGCGTCGCGCTCCTTGAGCCGTGCCTGCAGTTCGAGTCCGGACATTTCGGTCATGCGGATATCGAGCACCAAGCACCCCGGCTGGTCCTGCCGGTAGGCCTCGAGGAATGCGGGCGCCGAGGCAAAGCTCACGACGTTGTGCCCGGCTGCCTTGAGCAGCACCTCCAGCCACTCGCGGATGGCGCTGTCGTCGTCGACGACGAAGACCTGGGGAACGGGCGGAGCCGGTTGCGGTTGCGTCACCGGCTCGATTGTAGACTGAATCCCCTCGGACTCCTGAAGGCGGCCCTCTTCCCCGGGCTCCGGCGCCCCCGACGATGCTTCGTGGCCTGTTCCCATGACAGAGGCTTCCTTTACGGTGAGGAGTGCACGTGGGCGCTGCCTGCCGGTGCGTGCGGGGTGACTGCCGAATGGGAGTGGCCCTGCGAGGCGAGCGCCGTCCACACGCCGCAGGCGACGAGGGCCAGTCCCGCGACCGGGCGTGCCCGCGGGTTCTTGAGCAAACGCGACAGTTGCGACGCCATGAGGCCACTCGTCAGCATGGCGGGCAACGTACCGATGCCAAACGCGAGCAGGGTGGCGCCGCCCGACACGGGCGTCGCTTGGGCAGCTGCCAGTGCGAGCATGGAGTAGACGAGGCCGCAGGGCAGCCAGCCCCAAAGGAGCCCCGCCCCGAGCGCAGCAGCTGCGCCGTTGCCGGCAGCCAGCCGACGTGCCGTGGGAGCGAGATACCGCCAGAGCCTGGCGCCGCCCCTTTCGAGGAAGCCGAGGCCGCCTAGACCCACCAGCAGGCGCAATCCCATCGCAACGATCACTGCGCCCGTCAGCAGACGCAGCAGCGTCGCGATGCGCAACAGGTCGGGCGCACCGAGCAGCAGGCTTCCCGCGCCGCCTGCGACGGCTCCCAGCAGCGCATACCCTCCAAGCCGGCCGACGTGATAAAGCGCGACCTGCATGAACGCCCGCGCCGCCGGACTTCGCGCACCCTCGACGTCGCGACGCGCCTTGCCTCCGTATGCAGCCGCCATGCCGCCGCACATGCCGAAACAGTGCCCGCTCCCGGCGATGCCGGTCGCAAAGGCAGCCGCAAGCGAAATCACATGCAGCGTTTCCGGGGCCGCATTCATGGCGACGATCCGTGCCTGTCAGCGACAGCCTGTGCATCGGGAATCGTCGCGGCCGGCACTGCGCAGGGCGCAGCCTCGTCCACCAGCACATCCCAGCCCGGCGAGTCGAGATCGTCGAACTGCCCGGACTCCACGGCCCAGAAAAACCCCCAGCCGGCGACCAGCACCAGCACCAGCGTCAGCGGAATGAGCATCAGGATGATGTTCATGAGGCGAACCCGCCGGCTGGCGCGGGCACCGCGTCGGCCTGTATGGGCTGCGTCGCTGCAGGCTGTCCCCGATCAGCGTGGACTGGAGCGAGTCGCAAGGCGTTCAGGACCACGAAAATCGAACTCAGCGACATACCGATGGAAGCGGCCCAGGGCGGCACCATCCCGAGCGCAGCCAGCGGCAGCGCGAGGAAGTTGTAGGCCGCCGCCCACGCGAGATTCTGCCGCATGATCCGGAGCGTGCGCCGCGCCGTCTCGATGGCCTGAGGCACGGCACCGAGGTCGTCGTTCACGAGCACGAGATCGGCGCTGGCCTGCGCGAGAGCGGATCCGCGTCCCATGGCAATGGCGACGGCGGCCCCCCTCAGCACGGGCGCGTCATTGATTCCGTCGCCGATCATCAGGACCTTGCGCCCCGCGGCTGCCATGTCACGGCTGCGCTCGAGCTTGCCGGCCGGCGTCTGCCGTGCAAACCAGTCGTCGATGCGGCAACGCCCGGCAATCGTCGCCACCTTGGCCGCCGCATCACCCGACAGCAGTGCAACCGACAGGCCCTGTGCGCGCAAGGCGGCAACCGCATTCGGTGCCTCTGGACGCAGAGCATCCTCAACGTGGAACTCCGCGAGGACGCCGCGCTCGCTGCCGAGCAGCACGACATCGTCCACCACGCCCGATTCCGTGGAGCCGGGAGACTGCTCGCCCTGCAAGGCCACCACATAGTCGGGCCGACCGATGCGATAGCGCTGCCCCGACACGAGTCCCTCGACACCGGATCCCGGTTCGACGTGGAGGTCCGTCACGTCCGTCGATGTCGCAGCCGTCATGAACGCGCGAGCCAGCGGATGTTCAGAGCCGCGCTCGAGTGCCGCCGCGATGTCGCGACAGGTTGCTTCGTCGATCTCGGCAAGCGTCGTGCAACGCTCGAGCCGCACCACGCCTCGCGTCAGCGTACCCGTCTTGTCGAAGACCACCGTGTCCGCGCTGGCCAGCGCCTCGATCGCATCCGGCCTGGTCACCAGAATGCCGCGCCGGGCCAGCGCGGCTGTCGCCGCGCTGATGGCAGCCGGCGTGGCCAGCGACAACGCGCAGGGGCACGTCACGACAAGCACCGCGAGCGTGGCCGCCAGCGCCCGATCCGGATCGATCCATAACCAGAGCAGGCCCACGAGCGCGGCGCCGATCAGGATCCGGCTCAGGAACCAGGTCGCCGTACGATCGGCCGCCCTCGCGAGGCGCGGCTTCGCCGTCTGCGCGCGATCGAGAAGCCGCACGATACCCGAGAGGACGGTTGCCTCGCCGACGGCCGTTACGCGGACTTCGATGGAAGAGTCGAGCAGCAACGCGCCTGCGATGACGGCGTCGCCCGCGCGACGCATGACCGGCTGCGACTCGCCTGTCAGCAGCGATTCATCGCAGCGGCTGGTCCCGGCGAGCACCTCGCCGTCGGCAGGCACGCTCTCGCCCGAACGCACCAGGATCCGGTCGCCGACGGCAAGCACCGCCGTCGACACGTCGTCGATGCCGGCTGCGCTGACGCGGTGGGCAGTGAACGGAGTGAGCCTTGCGAGCGCGTCCGTCACGCTGCTGGTGCGATGACGGGCCACCATCTCGATGTAGCGGCCGAGCGTCAGGAAAAAGATGAACATGGTGACCGAGTCGAAGTACACCTCCCCGTCGCTGCGCAGCGAGTTCACGACGCTCGCCGCAAACGCCAGGACCAGCGCGATGCTCACGGGGACATCCATGTTGATGGTGCGCGCACGCAACGCAGCCCGGGCGCTTTGCAGGAAGGGCCAGCCGGCATAGAGAACCACCGGCACCGTCACGAGCATGCTGGCGAGGCGCAGGTAGGTCTCAAGCGTCGGGTCCATTCCCCGGTAGGCGCCGTAGTAGAGCGCTACGGCGAACATCATGACCTGCATCATGCCGAAGCCGGATACCGCCAGGCGCTTCAGGCCGGTCCGCCGTTCGTCGCGCACTGCATCCGCTGCCCCTGCCGCACCGACGGGATGGGGCTGGTAGCCGAGCCGCGCGATGCGCTCCAGCACCGCCGACAGCGGTGTTCTGGCGGTATCGATGACCACCCGCGCTCGCGCAGTGGCCGTATTGACGCGGCAATCAAGCACGCCTGGCAATTGCTGCACGGCTCGCTCGATCAGCCAGGAGCAGGCTGCGCATCGCATGCCCGCCAGCGCCAGCATGACGGACTGGCCTTCGCCGTCACGATCCGTATGCCAACGCAGCAGCGAGGCGGCAACGTCGGGACGATCATAGACGGTCCAGTCAGTACTGCCCGCACGTGGGGTCGCGGTTGCAGCAGCGTCCATGGACGCCGAGGGACCCGAACGGAAGCGATAGAAATCGGAGAGCCCCGCGCCCGCGATCATTTCCGCGACGGCCTGGCAGCCGGCACAACACACCGACTCCGTCCCGTGCTGCAGGCGGGCAACGAACACGGCCCCCGGCTGCAACGGCTGCCCGCAGTGGTAGCACTCGCCGGCTGCGGGATGAAGCGGCGCATTCATGGGCTACTGACCGCAGCCCGCCCGCCGCGTCGCCAGGGACTCGGCGTCATCGCGCGCCGCAAAGGCATCACGCACATAGTGGCCGCACACTTCGGGATCGGCATGGCGGAAGGCGACGTAGACGGTTGCGACGCCGCCAATCACCGCAACCGCAGGCGGCAGCATGACGAGCCACGGCCAGACCTGGCGATACCAGGGAATCACTCGGGAGTTCTGCTGCATGACTTCTCCTGCTCCTGCCTACGGAGCGATGAACCGGCTCTCGCCACTCGCCAGCTTCTTGCCGGTCTCGCGGCTCGTAGCCTCGATCTCGATCTCATGCCCGCCGCGCAAGGCGTCCGCCTGCATGCGGATGCGCACCGGAAAGCCCTTCACTTCGCCGCCTTCGAGCTGCAGCTCGGTGGTCTCCACCTCCAGCGACAGCTCCTCGGGCCCCTCGAGGGTCAGCAGCAAGCGCTGCGGACCGGCATCCTTGTTCAGGATACGGACGGTGTAGACGTTCTCGATCCAGCCGTCGCCCGTATCGCGATAGAGGGCGTTCCGGTCGCGCAGCACTTCCATCCCGATGGGCGCGCGTGTGGCCACCGCAACGACGAAACCGGCCATGAGGCCGAGCAACAGCAATCCGTACACGACGCTACGTGGTCGCAGGATGCGGGTCGGTTTGCCCTCGAGCGCTGCCTGCGTCGAATAGCGGATGAGGCCCTGCGGATAATTCATCTTCGCCATCACATCGTCGCAGGCATCGATGCAGGCGGCGCAGGCAATGCACTCGTACTGCAGCCCCTTGCGGATGTCGATCCCCGTCGGGCACACCTGGACGCACAGCGTGCAATCGATGCAGTCGCCGAGGCCCTTGGCCTTGTAGTCGCTGTCCCGGCCGCGGGCACCGCGCGGCTCGCCGCGTGCGGTGTCGTAGGAGATGATCAGTGTCTGCCTGTCGAACATCGCGCTCTGGAAGCGGGCGTAAGGACACATGTACTTGCACACCTGCTCCCGCAGGTAGCCGGCGTTGCCGTAGGTGGCGAAGCCGTAGAAGAGGATCCAGAACGTCTCCCAGGGCCCGAGGGACAGCGTGAACGTCGACGTCACGAGGCCCCTGATCGGCGAGAAGAAGCCGACGAACGTGAGGCCCGTGAAGAGCGCGAAGCTCACCCAGAGCACTTGCTTCGCCGACTTCCTGGCCAGCTTGTGCAGCGACCAGGGCGCCTTGTCGAGCTTCATGCGCTGGGAGCGATTGCCTTCCGTCACCCGTTCCATCCACACGAAGACCTCTGTCCACACCGTCTGCGGGCAGGCGAATCCACACCACAGGCGGCCGGCGACAGCCGTGAAGAAGAAGAGGGAAAGCGCGGCCATGATGAGCAGCCACGTCAGGAAGAAGAAGTCCTGCGGGAAGAACGTCAGGCCGAAGATGTAAAAGCGCCGGGCCGGCAAGTCGAACAGCACCGCCTGGCGGCCGGACCACTGGATCCACGGCACGATGTAGAACAGGCCGAGCAACACGAAGATCGAGGCCGTCCGCAACGTGCGAAATCGTCCCTTCACTTCACGCGGATAGACCTTCTGCTGGGCCGCGTACAGGCCGACTCCGGTCTCTCCGGACGGTGCGTTCATCAGTCGCCCTGCCGTTCGGTGCCGGAGGCTGACGCCGAATGCAGCAGCGCGCTGGTCAGGAAGCCGGCAACCGCGCAGACAAACCAGAAGAAGAAGAATCCGATGCCGTAGCCGGTCATGCGGCTTTCCAGCCACCATGGGGGATTGTCGTCGCTCGCGAGCAGGAGCGGATCGAAGGCGGCAAAGAACAGCATTGTCGCAAGACACGCCGCCAGGAAGGACGACCAGACCACCGCGCCCACATCCTGGCGCAAGCGCGACCAGGGCGCCGGGCGGTCCTCGTCACTCGCGTTCATGGCCGCGCTCTTGCTTGTCGTCGTCTTCCCTCTCGTCATGGCCTTCATCCCGAGAGAGACGGTACACGTAGGCCGCGAGCAGTCGAACCTTGGTTTCACCCAGCAGCGGCAGGTGCGCCGGCATCGCGTTGTTGCGCCCGAGGGTCACGGTCTCGCGGAGGCTGGCTGGCGTGCTGCCGTACAGCCATACGTTGTCCGTGAGGTTCGGAGCGCCGAGGAGCGGATTGCCCTTGCCATCCGGACCGTGGCAGGCAGCGCAGACGGTCGCGAAGCGCTGCTTGCCCTGCTCGATCCAGTCGGCCGGAGCGTTGCGGCCACTCAAGCTGAGCACATAGGCGATCACCTGCTCGGTGCCGTCGTTGCCAAGCGCAGCGCCCAGCGCCGGCATCACGCCGATGCGCCCGTTCTGGATGGTCTGCTCGATGGTCTCAGGTGTGCCGCCCCACAACCAGTCGTCGTCGGTCAGGTTGGGAAAGCCGCGCGCGCCGCGCGCGTCCGAACCATGGCAGGTCGAGCAGTTGTTGGCGAAGAGATTGCGGGCGGCCGCCATTGCCTGGGGATGGTCCGCGAGCTCGGTCACCGAGAGATTCGCCAGCGGCGCATACAACGCATTGGTACGGGCATCGGCCTGGCGCACTTCCTCCTCGTACTGGGAGATCTGCGACCAGCCGTTGACGCCGGCGAAGGAACCCAGCCCGGGGTACAGCGCGAGGTAGAGGAAGCCGAAAAGAATCGTCAGCAGAAACAGGCCGAGCCACCAGCGTGGCATGGGGTTGTTGTACTCGCTGAGGTCTCCATCCCATACATGCCCGGTGGTGTTGCTTCCCGAAGCGTCATGCGGGTTGCGACGCGACGTCCACCAGATCAACCACAGGCAGCCTGCGATGTTGGCGATCGTGACGACGATGACGAAAAGACTGGTGCCGTTGCCCATGACCTACTCTCTACCGGATTGGGCAGACCGACCCTGCGGAGGAAGATCCTCCAGCGGCATCCGGGCTGCAGATTCGAACTCCGCCGAACGACGTCGGCTCCAGACGATGACGACCATGGCCACGAACGCCACCAGCAGCGCCAGGGTGATCAAACCGCGAATGACTCCGATGTCCACGCTCTGGCTCCTTGCATCAAGGCTGGCCCGCAGGAGCGGGCGAGGCCGGTACGATGTATCTCTTGCTCTGCAGGTACGCGATGAGCGCATCCATCTTCGAGCGCCCCTTCACCTGGTCGGCCGCACCCGCGAGGTCGGCATCCGAGTACGGCACCCCGATCTTCCTGAGCGCCCGCATCTTGGCCACGGTCGACTCAGGATCGATCTGCTGTTTCGCGAGCCAGGGGAAACCCGGCATGTTTGACTCGGGAACGACGTCTCGTGGATTCATCAGGTGAATCCGCTGCCACTCGTCAGAGTAGCGGCCGCCGACACGGGCCAGGTCAGGGCCTGTCCGTTTGGAGCCGAACTGGAACGGATGGTCGTACACCGATTCGCCGGCGAGCGAGTAGTGCCCGTAACGCTCTGTCTCGGCCTGCAGCGGCCGCACCATCTGCGAGTGGCAGTTGTAGCAACCCTCGCTGATGTAGGTATCGAATCCCTCCAGCTCGAGCGGGCCGTACGGCTTCACGCCGGGCGCGGGCTCGGTGACGGTACTCTGGAAGTAGAGCGGGACGATCTCGACCAGGCCGCCGATGCTGATCACCAGCGCGATCAGCACGCCCATCAGTCCTATCTTTCTCTCGACAATCTCGTGGCTCATTGCTGTTTGCGCTCAGAAGGTGGCTGGATGCGACCGTGGGTAGCGGCCAGTATTCATGCGGACTGCGGGATTGGCGTGTCGGCCGGGATCGTCGATCCCTGGACCGTACGCACCGTGTTGTAGACCATGATCAGCATGCCGGCGAGGAACAGCACGCCGCCCAGCAGCCGGACGATGTAGAAGGGCTGGGTCGCCGCCAGCGACTCGACGAACGTGTAGGTCAGCGTGCCGTCCTCGTTCACGGCCCGCCACATCAACCCCTGCATCACTCCCGCGATCCACATGGAGGCGACATAGAGGACCACGCCGATCGTCGCGACCCAGAAGTGGACGTCGATGAGGCGCGAGCTCCACATCTGCTCGCGGCCGTACAGCTTCGGCAGCAACGCATACATGGAGCCGATGGTCATGAAGGCCACCCAGCCGAGCGCGCCCGAGTGGACGTGGCCGATGGTCCAGTCCGTGTAGTGCGACAGCGCGTTCACGGTCTTGATGGACATCATCGGCCCCTCGAACGTCGACATGCCGTAGAAGGACAGCGACACGATGAGGAACTTCAGGATGGGATCGGTGCGCAGTTTGTGCCACGCGCCGGACAGCGTCATGATGCCGTTGATCATGCCGCCCCACGACGGCGCGAGCAGGATCAGCGAGAAGACGACGCCGAGCGACTGCGCCCAGTCCGGCAGCGTCGTGTAGTGCAGGTGGTGCGGACCTGCCCACATGTAGATCGAGATCAGTGCCCAGAAGTGCACGATCGACAGGCGATACGAGTAGATCGGCCTGCCCGCCTGCTTCGGCACGAAGTAGTACATCATCCCGAGGAAGGCGGCAGTCAGGAAGAAGCCGACGGCATTGTGGCCGTACCACCATTGCACCATTGCATCGACCACGCCCGAATAGACGATGTACGACTTGGTCGGGCTGACGGGGATCGCGACGTTGTTGACGATGTGCAGCACGGCGATCGTCACGATGTACGCCGCGAAGAACCAGTTCGCGACGTAGATGTGCCGTACCTTGCGCAGCGCGATGGTGCCGAAGAACACCACGGCATAGGCCACCCACACCACGGCGATCAGCAGGTCGATCGGCCATTCGAGCTCCGCGTATTCCTTGCTCTGCGTGATACCGAGCGGCAGCGTGATCGCCGCGAGCACGATGACGAGCTGCCAGCCCCAGAACGTGAAGGCCGCGAGGCGGTCCGAGAAGAGGCGCACGTGGCAGGTCCGCTGCACGATGTGGTACGACGTGGCGAACAGCGCCGAGCCGCCGAAGGCGAAGATCACCGCGTTGGTGTGCAGCGGGCGCAACCGGCTGTAGGTCAGCCAGGGAATGTCGAAGTTGAGCGCAGGCCACGCGAGCTGGGCCGCGATGAACGCGCCGACCAGCATGCCCACGACTCCCCACACGAGCGTCATGACCACGAACTGGCGGACGATGCCGTCGTTGTAGCCCGCCTGGACCCGGACGTGCGCCTGGCTTCCAAGGATCGCCGTTGCGTCGCTCGCTACTGTACTCATCAGCCTTTCAACCTCGATTCGGGCCTGTCGGGACTTGCTGGCAAGGGCCGGCCATGCGGGTGCGGCATTGCACAAATACCGCAAGGGCATGCTAGATCCGCGCCCCTCGCCGCCCTATACGGGCCGACCGCGATTCGAGGGGTCGCGGCTAGGTACTGCCCGCAAAGAGGCAGCCGATCGCGGGCGGAATGACGAAGTTCGGCTGCCGGGAACAGGCAATACCCTTCTGTATACTCAGACGGAAGATGAACGCCGCCCATGTACTGCTGGTCGATGCCCACCGCGATGACGAACAACTCATCCGGGGCGAACTGGGGCAGTTGCGCGGCGCTCCCTTCAGCGTCGAGGTCGTGCACACCATCGCCGACGCGCTTGCCCGGCTGCGCAAGGGCCGCATCGACGTCATCCTGCTCGACCTCCACCTGCCGGACAGCGTTGGCCTGACGACCTTCCTCAGGCTGCAGCCCAAGGTCGCCGACCTGCCCATCCTGGTACTCGTGAGCCAGGCGGACGAGGAGCTCGGCATCGAGGCCGTCGAGCGCGGCGCGGTGGACTATCTGGTGAAGCAGCAGGTCGTGAGTACGCTGCTCCTCAAGTCGCTGCGCTATGCCACCGAGCGTACGCACACGCTGAAGGCGCTCAAGGCCTCTGAATCGCGGTACCGCGAGCTCTATGAGAACGTGGTGGCCGGGGTGTTCCAGACGACGCCGGACGGCAAGTTCATGGCAGCCAATCCCGCGCTCGTCCGGTTGCTGGGATATGACTCCGAGGACGAGCTGCTGGAGCTCGACCTCGCACGCGATGTCTACTATTTTCCGGAAGATCGGGACAATTGGGCGCGCAGCATGGCTTCATCCAGAGAGCTGCGTAACGCGGAGCTGACCCTGAGGCGCAAGGACGGTCGCAAGATCGTCGTCCTTGAGAACTCCCGGGCGGTCACCGGCGACCAGGGTGAGCTTCTCTACTACGAGGGGACGCTGACCGACATCACTGAAGCGCACGAGTTGTCGCGGCAGCTGTCATTCGAAGCCAGCCACGATGCACTGACCGGCCTGATCAATCGCCGCGAATTCGAGAATCGCCTGCAGCGGGCCATAGAGACGTCGCAGTCGACGGGCGCGAGCCACGCGGTCTGCTATCTCGACCTCGACCAGTTCAAGATCATCAACGACACCTGCGGCCACATCGCCGGCGACGAACTGCTCAGGCAGCTCGCGCAGGTGCTCTCCGCGAAGATCCGCAGCAACGATTGCGTCGCCAGGCTCGGCGGCGACGAGTTCGGCATCCTGTTGCACGGCTGCCCGGTCGACGACGCGATCAACATCGCCAAATCGCTGCTGCGCTCGATCGAGCAATACCAGTTCGTGTGGGGAGCGAATGCCTTCAGCGTGGGCTGCAGCATCGGGCTGGTGGAGCTGACGCCCGCCTATCGGCGCCTCACGAAGGTGCTGCAGGCGGCGGATGCCGCGTGCTACGCCGCCAAGGACCAGGGGCGCAACCGTGTCCACGTCTATCACGAGGACGATACCCTGGTCGCCCAGCGGCATGGCGAGATGCAGTGGGTTGCACGCGTGAAGCGGGCGCTCGCAGAGAACCGCTTCTTCCTCGAAGGCCAGCCGATCTGGCCCGTCAGCGGCGGCAAAGTCGCGCAATGCGACTATGAATTGCTGGTCCGCATGCGCGACGAATCGGGCCGCGTCGTGCCTCCCGGCGCGTTCCTGCCGGCCGTAGAGCGTTACAACCTGTCGCAGCGACTCGACCAGTGGGTCATCGGCAATGCACTGGCCTGGCTCGCGACACTGCCGCCCGACAGGCGGGTGTCACGCATCTTCATCAACCTGTCAGGCGATTCGCTGGGGGATGCGCAGCTGCTGCACTTCGTCGTTGCCCGGCTGCAAGAGACCGGCGTCTCCCCCGCTCGTGTCGGCTTCGAGATCACCGAGACCGCGGCCATCAACAACCTCACGCGTGCGAACCAGCTGATCAACGAACTCAGGAAGCTCGGATGCAGGTTTGCGCTTGACGATTTCGGCAGCGGCGTATCGTCGTTCGCGTACCTCAAGGCACTCGCGGTCGACTACCTCAAGATCGACGGCTTGTTCGTCGGCAACATCGCGAACGATCCGATCGACTACGAGATGGTCCGCTCGATCACGGACATCGGCCATGCGATGGGCAAGAAGGTGATTGCAGAATCCGTCGAGCACGAAACGATCCTGGAACTGCTGGCAAAGATCGGCTGCGACTTTGCCCAGGGGTTCGCGGTGGGCGCCCCGGTGCCGCTCGGCGAGATCGGCTGAAGGGATCGCGCCTTGCCGGCGCGCGACTCACGCGCGGCGCGCGAGCTCCGGGCGAACGTCGCTGGAGTAGGTCTTGCGGAACGAGCCCGTCGACATCTGCTCGTATTCCTTGTCCATGATGATGCAGCGATTGCGCCCCTGGCCCTTCGCCTCGTATAGCGCCTCGTCGGCCAGCTGCACGAAACCGAAGGGGCTGCGCTCCGGGGCCGGCACGACGCAGGCGGCGCCGATGCTCACGGTCAAGTGCTTCGCGATGGGCGACGCCGGATGCTTGAGCGCGAGAGCCTCCATGTTCTGCCGGATGCGTGCGGCCACCTCTTCCACGTATTCCCGGGTGGCGTAATAGAGGACGACGGCAAACTCCTCGCCGCCGTAGCGTGCCGCGAAGTCGAGCGGCCGCCGGGCCGAGCGGGCGAGCGATTGCGCCACGTGCCGGAGCGCCTCGTCTCCGGCCTGGTGGCCGAAGTAGTCGTTGTAGGCCTTGAAGTAGTCGATGTCGACGAGCAGCAGCGCAATGGGCGCCCGCTCGCGCATGGCCTGTTGCCACACCGTATCGACGTGCTCGTCGAGGATGCGCCGGTTGTAAATGCCGGTAAGCCCGTCCCTGCTGGCCATCTCCTTGAGCAGCCGGGCTTCCAGGAAGTTCGTGCGATTGACCTTCTCGAGCCGGTAACAGACTGTCGCACCGATGATGTTCGCGGATAGCAGCACAAGGCTGCCGTAGAGCGCGCGGTCCAGCTCGATGGTAGAGAAGGCGCTGCCCACGACGTACGCGGCGAGCACGATCAGGCCGGAACGTGCGGCAGGGAAGAACGTGAGCCCGGCGAGGAAATAGATGCTGATGATCGCCAGCACCAGGCCCGGCAGGAACGACGTCTCGAGTCCGCGGACCATCAACGCCAGGAAGACGAGGTTGACGCCGAAGGCCGGTGCCAGCACCTGCACCATGAGCGAATGCCAGCGCCAGTACAGCGGCGAGTACGCGCCCACGAGGGACAGGAGGACAATGGGGACGAAGATGCCCGCACTGAACAGCATGACCAGGCGATCCGTGCCCTCGGGCAGGATGGCGCGGGCGATCAGGGCGAACGTGATCACGAGGCTCAAGCACAGCCAGAGGTTCAGCTGCACCGCGACGCGGGACTGGGCGCGGTAGGCCTCCCGGAAGTCCTGCTCCAGCGGCCCGCTGAACCTCAGCCATTTGAACCCCTTGCGCAGCTGTTCGGCCGACGGGGATTCGAGCGGGGACTGGGAGCCTGGCTGACTCTCGCTTGCTGCCATGGATTGAGGATCAGCCTGCCTGGGAACGGGGCGAAAAGCACATCGAAAGGGAACGCGGCAACCGTACAGGGATTCCCCCAACCCGTTCAATAGGACAGTCGACCGAATCCCGGACCGGCTGCCCAGACCATGACGCGTATCACGCTGCCGGCGGCGCGCCCCTCAGGCGAAGTAGCGGGCCAGGTACTCGTCGAACCCGATCGTGTCCGCAGCCTCGATGGCGGCCTGTTGCTTCAGGGACTCGTCGGCGGCGGCGCGGAACTCCTGCAGGCGCTGCTCGTTCGGGGGGTAGAGCTCCAGGAAATAGGACTTGTGGGCATTCGACATCCGCAACGCGAAGTCGAAGAAGGAGTCGCCGCTCGATTCCAGCTCAGCGAGCGACCGCGCCGAGGGCGTGAGCGACGGATCGTGCAGCTTGGCTTCCTGCACCTCGAGCGCCGCGATGTAAGGGCGACGCGGCTGGCCTTCGTCCAGCATCTCGCAGATGCCCCGCATGGAGTCGATGAGCTCGAGGCCCCAGCTGCGCAGCCCGACCGGCCGGCCCTCGCGCTTCAACTGCAACCCGCGTTCGCGGCCCCGGCGGGCGACGATGGCGTGGTTGGCATCCAGGTCGACCTGCTCCGATGACGAAATGGGCTGGCTGTCCTTGAGCGCGCACAGCAGCACAAAGGCTTCGAGGAAGCGCAGCTTGTTCTGGTTGACTCCGACGGGATCGAAGGCGCTGACGTCGAGCGCGCGGACCTCCACGTATTGCACGCCGGCGCGCGCGAGGGCCTGCGACGGACGCTCGCCGGAACGGGCGACCCGCTTGGGGCGGATGAAGCTGTAGTACTCGTTCTCGATCTGCAGCAGGTTGGCGTTCAGCTGCCTGTACTGCCCATCGACCTTTACACCGATGCGCTCGTACTCGGGATGGGGGATGTTGACTGCCCGGTTCAGGTCGCGCAGGTATTCCTCCAGGCTGTTCACCGAGATGCTGACGCCCGCCTGGTTCTTGTTGCGATACCCGAGGTCGCTCATCCGCAGCGAGGTGGCGTCGGGCGCATAAAGCGTGCCGGGCCTGAGTTCCTTGAGGTCGTGGTCGCGCCCTCCGAGGAAGGAACTGCAGAAGGCCGGGGAGTTGCCGAACAGGTACAACACCAGCCAGCCATAGCGGCGGTAGTTGCGCAGGACGGAGAAGTACTGTTCCGACGAGAAGGCCTGACCGGTCAGCTTCGACTCGAGTACGGACTCGAACACCGGCCAGAACTGCTCAGGGAACGAGTAATTGAAGTGCACTCCCGAGATGGCCTGCATCACGCGGCCGTACCGGTGTCCGAGCCCCTCGCGGTACGCCTCCTTCATCTGCGCGACGTTGGAACGACCGTAGCGGGCGATGGGGATGCTGGCATCGCCCTTGAGCACGCAAGGCATGCTCGTGGCCCACAGCAGCTCGTCGCCCAGATGACGATAGACAAACTGGTGGAGGTCGCAGAGGTACTGCAGCAGCTCCCAGGACTCGCGGAACGGCGGCGTGACCAGCTCGATCAGGGCTTCGGAATAGTCGGTCGTGATGACTTCGTTGGTCAGCGCCGACCCCATGGCCTCGGGGTGCCGGGTCTGCGCGATCTCGCCTTCCGGCGTGACGCGCAGCGATTCCTTTTCAAGCCCCTTGAGCCCGCCCCGCAGCACGCCCGGCGCACGGGCATTGACGAACCCGGCGAGGCGCTTCTCGAAGACCCTGTCGATGCCCAGTGCCGTCACTGGTGCGCCTCGGAAGGGCATCTCGACACGGCCAGGCGGAATCTTGCGATCAGGGTACTCAAGAAAACCTCTTTCTCTGGCCCGGCGAGGGGACGGCGGTCGCCGCCTGGAACCTTTTGCGGATTCCGGCGCTTGTGGCCCCCTTGTCGAGCGGGGCGCAAGTGTGTCGAGCGCAGGGAAAGCCGTCAAGCAAGGCCCCAGTACGGCGCCCGTCATCCGCAGATTGCAGGACAAGCTGGAACCCCTGCCCGCGGATGCACCGTTGGGACGAGCTTCCCAACCCGACAGCTATCGTAAAGTCCGCTACACAACCGCAATAAAAGTGTGATCTCATGCTCCCTCGGTGGAAGGCAAGGCGCCTTCCCGTCGGTATCCGCAAACCCTGCACCATGCGCCATGCCCGTCGGCGGGCCCGTCATGAGCAGCCCCGGCACGGGCGGGGCGGTCGCCGGCCCCCGAGCAGGAGGACAGCGAACGTGTCGGCAAATGACTGGGTGACCTGAGGCTGGGTCAGCGTGCTCGTCGTTCTCGGCATGGCGGCCGTGTTGTGGGCGATCAGGCACCGGATGCAGCGCCGGGTCGACGAGCTGGAAGGCCGGCTGCACGAGCATACGACTGTCCTCGACGCGCGCCAGCTGGAAATCAACCGGCTGGAGATGGAACTTGCGACCTCCACGCAGCGCCTCAGGAAGCTCAAGCGCCTCGTCGCCATCGATCCGTTGACCGGCATTGCCAATCGCCGCCATTTCGACCGTACGCTGGAACGCGAAGTCAGGCGCGCGCGACGCGAAGCCATCCCGATCTCCGTCATCTTCTGCGACATCGACGGCTTCAAGCTCTATAACGACACGCAAGGACACGCACAGGGCGACGAAGCCCTGACACTCGTGGCGCAGACGCTGGCGGAGACGTTCAGGCGCGGCAGCGAACTCGCGGCCCGTTACGGCGGCGAAGAATTCGTGGTAATACTGCCCGGAGTCGATGTCGCGCAGGCGTCGCTCTTTGCAGAACGCCTGCGGCGGCAGATCTGGCGTCTCGGAATCCCGTTTGCGAGCGCACCGGTCGGCGACCGCCTCACCATCAGCGCCGGCGTCGCCACGCTGACTTCCGAGGAGCTCGCTGGCGATCCTTCGCTGCTCGCCAAGGCACCTGAAGCGCTGCTCAACTCCGCTGACGCCGCCCTCTATCGTGCCAAGTGCCTCGGCAGGAACCGCGTTGCCGTCAAGACTTCCGCAGGACCGGCGATCGTCGCGGTGGACCTCGCGTCCTGACGCATCGCCCGGCGTGCCGGTCTATTTTGCCGGGGCCGAGTTCGCGTCGATCCAGCGATTGATCTTGCTGTCGAGCACGTCGAGCGGCATCGACCCGTCCATCAGGATCTGCGCGTGAAATGACTTCACGTCGAAGCGATCCTTGAGGGCGCGCGCGGCCCGATCCCTGAGTTCGCGGATCCTGCGCTGGCCGATCTTGTAGGCGAGCGCCTGTCCCGGCTCCGCGATGTAGCGCTCCACTTCCGCGACGATGTCCGCCTCCCCCATGGCGGTATTCTGGCGCATGTACTCGATGGCGCGATCGCGCGACCAGCCCTTGGCATGCATGCCGGTATCGACGACGAGCCGCACCGCACGCCACATCTCCGCCGTGAGCGAACCGAAGTACTGGTAGGGATCCGCATACAGGCCGAGATCGCGCCCCAGCGACTCCGCATAGAGTCCCCAGCCCTCGACGTAGGCCGTATCGCCGCCGAAGCGCCGGAAGCGGGGCAAGTCCGCCACTTCCTGCTGCAGCGAGATCTGGAAGTGGTGCCCGGGAATGGCCTCGTGCAGGAAAATGCTTTCGATCATGTAGTTCGGACGGGACGAGAGGTCGTAGGTGTTCACGTAGAACACGCCCTGGCGCGCGCCGTCGGGAGTGCCCGGCATGTAGGAAGCCGTCGCCTCGGATTTCTCGCGGAACGGCTCGACCATCCTCACTTCGAAATCGCCCTTCGGCACGACGTTGAACTGCGCGGGAAGCATGGCGGCGACCTTGTCCTTCAGCGCGCGGTAGGCATCGACCAGCTGCTCGGGAGACTCGAAGCGGAACCTGGGATCCGTGCGCAGGTACTCGAAGAACGCCGGCAGGTCGCCGGTGAAGCCCAGCCTTCCCCTCACCTGCTCCATTTCGCCCTTGATGCGCCTGACTTCGTCGAGACCGATCTGGTGAATCTCCTCCGGCGTGAGGGAGGTCGTCGTATGCATGCGCACCTGGTGCGCATACCAGGCCGCTCCGTTCGGCAGGGCGGTGGCCGCGATGGTCTCGCGTGCGGCCGGGAGGTACTCCTTCGCCATGAAATCGTGCAGCCTCCGATACGCGGGCAGCAGCTCTTCCGCAATGGCCTTCGAGTAGGCATCGGCCAGCCGCTTGCGGTCGGCGGCCGGGATCGAGTCCGGGAATGTCCTGACGGGTGCAGCGAAGAGGCTGGCAGCAGCATCAGCGACCAGAAAGCTCGCCAGCTGCGGGATGGATTTCTCGACCAGCACCCTGGGCTGGACGACGCCCTGGTCGATGCCCTTCTTCATGTTGGCGACGGCCTGGTCGGCCCACACGACGAATCCCCGCATCCGCGCCAGGAAGTTGTCGTAGTCCCGAACGGTTGCGAACGGCTGAATGCCATCGCCCGCACCCATCTGGCCGAAGTAGACCGGGAGGCCGTAGAACTGGTTGAAGGGCAGCAACTCGTCCGGGAAGCGGAAGCCGGCTACAGCCAGCTCGCGACCGTAGCGAAACTGGTCGTAGGTGAGACGGTGCTGCGCATCGAGCGCGGCAGGATCGACGACCACCACTCGCGCGAGGGCGTCCTGCTCGAGGGCCAGCAGGTCGGCTAGCCACTGCTCGCTCAACGTGTTCGGCAGGCGATCGTTGAACCGCATGTCGCCGTTGGCAGTGGCCACCAGCGGATTCAACTCAAGGTACTTCTCGTAGTAATCCTCCACCAGGGCGTCCAGCGCCTGTGTTGGCGTCTGCTCCGACTCGGCGCCCTTGGCGATATCGGACGGGGGCGACTGACCGCAGGCTGCCACCCCCAACGCGGCTGCGACGAGCAATGCCTTCGCGCCACTGCGTGCAAGTGAAGCGAAACGGAATCGGCTCGCGGCTGTGCGTGTCATTTGCATCGGTCTTTACGGTTTGCTTTGCCTGTCCGCGGCGGCCAGCCAGCGATCCATCTTCGCCTCGAGCACGTCGATGGGCAGGGCGCCGTCCTTCAGGATCTCATTGTGGAACACGCGGACATCGAATCGGTCGCCGAGCGCGCCTTCCGCCCTGGTGCGCAGCGAGCGGATCCGGATCTCGCCGATCTTGTATCCCAACGCCTGGCCGGGATTCGCAATATATCGATCGACCTCGGCACGTACATCCGAATCGGCGAGCGACGAGTTGTCCTTCATGTAGCGAATGGCCTGGTCGCGGGTCCAGTTCCGGCTGTGCAGGCCCGTGTCGACCACCAGCCGCATGGCCCGCAGCATTTCATCGCTGAGTCGCCCGTAGTACTGATAGGGATCGGCAAACAGGCCGAGCTCGGGACCGAGCGATTCTGCATACAGCGCCCAGCCCTCGACATACGCCACGTAGTCGCCGCCGAAACGCCGGAAACGCGGCAACGAGGCCAGCCCGAGCTGCATCGACTGCTGGAAGTGGTGGCCGGGAGAGGCCTCGTGCAGCGACAGCGTCTCCATGCCGAACTTCGGCTGTGCTCGCAGGTTGAAGGTGTTGATGTAGAAGATACCGGGGCGGGACCCGTCAGGCGATGGCGGCTGGTAGGAGGCGCCCGCTGCGCCCTCGGCGCGGAAGGCTTCCACCTCGCGAACCTCGTAGTCGAGCGCAGGCGCGCTGGAGAAGAGCCGCGGCAGCAGCGCATCGATCTTCGTCTTGAGTTCCCGATACCCGGCCAGCAAGGCGGCAGGACGCTGGTAGTAGAAGCCCGGCTCGGATTCGAGGTGCCGGAAGAAGGCCGGGAGATCCCCCTTGAATCCCACCTGGTCCTTCACCTTTTCCATTTCCGCGCGAATGCGCGCGACTTCCTTGAGTCCGATCTCGTGGATCTCGTCTGGGGCGAGGCTGGTCGTCGTCATGACTTCGGTGAGGAACCGGTACCATGACGCACCGTCCGGCAACGCACTCCACGCCACGCTGTCCCGGGTCGCGGGCAAGTAGTCCCTGCGAATGAAATCGGACAGGCGTCCATAGGCGGGCAGTACCGTCGCGTCGATCGTGCGCCGATATTCCGCCGTCAGTCGTTCCTTGTCGGCGTCGGCAATGCCTGGCGGCAGGTGCGCAACCGGCTGGTAAAAGAGGCTGTCTTCCACGGTCACGCCACCGAGTTCGTCCAGCTGCTTCAGCGCCGCTTCCATCACGATGCGCGGCTGCACGACCTGCCGGGCCATCCCCTCCCGCATGTTCAGGATGGCCTGGTCCACCCAGACCGAGAAGTCCCGCATCCTGCCGAGGAAGTTCTCGTAATCCGCGACAGTCGAAAACGGTTGTGCGCTGGTGCCGGATCCCAACTGCGCGAACATCGAGGGCAGCGAATACAGCTGGTCGATCGGCAGCAGCCGACCGGGAAACGACAACCACTTCAGCGCCGTGGTGCGTTCGCGCACGAAAATATCGTAGGTGAGACGGTCCTGCTCGCCGAGGGCGTCGACGGGGATCTCCCCTGCTTGTGCGAGGAAGCGCTGCTCCAGCTCGCGACGGCGCGCGATGTGCTCGGGAGAGAGGTCGTTCGCCAGGCGATCGTTGTACCGGGGATCGCCGATGAAGGTGGCGAACAGCGGATCGAGCGGCAGCAGTTCGTCGAAGTACTGTTCGACCAGCACCTCCAGCTCCTTGCCGACGTTCCGCACCTCGGGTGCTTGCGGCTGCGAGCAACCGCCGATCGCGAGCGACGCCGCACACGTCACGGCGCGCCACCAGCGTTGTCGGATAGGCGGGAACATGGACTCTCCAGTGGCGGCAACCGCCGCCCCGCAACATAGCGGAAAGAGTCCGGCAATTCATCCGCCGCCGGCCCCGTCCCTGCCGCCGGCGATCCTGGGCGACGGCTTGCTGGTAAGCTTGAGCCGACGCTATCAACTGGGGGTCTTCTCATGCTGACCGGCACTGCCAGACGCGTGGCCATCGTGGGTGGCGTACGCATTCCCTTCGCCCGGGCCATGGGGGCATACGCAGACTGCAGCAACCAGGACATGCTCACCGCTGCCCTCAGGGGCGTGGTGGACAAGTTCGGCCTGGGTGGCCAGGTGCTCGGCGATGTAGGTGCCGGCGCCGTGATGAAGCATTCGCGGGACTTCAATCTCGTGCGCGAGAGCGTACTCGGCAGCGGCCTCGCCCCCGAGACCCCGGGATTCGACTTGCAGCGCGCGTGCGGGACGAGCCTCGAGACCGCCATCCTCATCGGACTCAAGATCGCGCATGGCCAGATCGACTCCGGCATCGCAGCCGGCGTCGACTCCTCGAGCGATGTGCCGATCGTCTACCCTCGCTCGTACCAGCAGCTTCTGTTGCGGAGCGCCCGCGGCCGTACGTTCATGGAACGCCTGGCTCCCTGGGCCGGATTGCGGCCGAAGCACTTCAAGCCGCAGTTGCCGGGCGTGGTCGAACCTCGTACCGGCCTGTCGATGGGCCAGAGCTGCGAGATCATGGCGAAGACCTGGTCCATCAGTCGCGCGGACCAGGACCAGCTCGCCTTCGAAAGCCACAGGAAGGCTGCAGCCGCTTACGAGGCCGGCTTCTACAAGGACCTGCTTGTCGAGTTCCGCGGGCTGAAGGCGGACAACAACGTCCGCAAGGACACGACGCCGGAGAAGCTCGCCAAGCTCAAGCCTGTCTTCGATTCAAGTGGCGCTGGCACGCTGACAGCAGGCAACTCGACGCCATTGACCGACGGTGCGGCGGCTGTGTTGCTGGCGTCGGAAGAATGGGCCCGGGCCCGCGGCCTGCCCGTCCTCGCGTACCTGACCTACGGCAAGGTTGCCGCCGTCGATTTCGTCGACAAGAAGGAAGGCCTGCTGATGGCACCCGCTTATGCCGTCCCGCGAATGCTCGCAGACGCCGGCCTGACGCTGCAGGAGTTCGACTTCTACGAGATCCACGAGGCGTTTGCCGCGCAGGTGCTGTGCACGCTGAAGGCATGGGAGACACCGGAGTACTGCAGGGAGCGCCTGGGACTGCCGGGGCCGCTCGGCTCGATCGACCGCGCCAAACTCAATGTCGTGGGCAGCAGCCTTGCCGTCGGTCATCCGTTCGCGGCAACGGGGGCACGCATCGTGTCCACGCTGGCGAAGCTGCTCGCCGAGCGGGGCGGCAGGCGCGGCCTGATTTCCGTCTGCACGGCGGGCGGCATGGGCGTCACCGCCATTCTCGAGCGCTAGACCACGCGAGGATCGCGGCGCGGGCTGTTCAGATGGGCTCGCTGAACGATCCGTGGGCGCAGCTGCGCAACATGTCCATGTAGTCGCGGGCCCTCATGTGCACGAGGTGCTCATGGTCGCCCGCCTCGAAGTACAGGTCGTCGAGGTACATGACGCTGTCGTCCCAGATGGTCTCGACACCGTAGGCCGGGCCGAGCGCCGGCACGGCACCGGGATCGCAGTCACGGAACACCATCGTGACCTCGTGCTCGGTGGCCATCCCGATGTCCCGGTCCAGGTTGCGTCGCAGCTCCCCGAGGCGCAGGTGTCTTGCAGCCGGCAATACCGCAAGCAGGTATTGCCCGTCCACTTCAAGCAGGACTCCCTTCACAAGCTGCCTTGGGGGAATAGCTGCCGCGCGGGCCGCGCGCAGGCTGGTGCAGGCTTTGGCGTGGGCGATCACTTCATAGGGCAAGTGATGCATCCCGAGGTAGCGTTCGACGGTCGTTGCGGTGGCCATGGCAACCTCCAGACGTCGTGCATTGGAAGCCGACCTTACTCTCCCGGGCGCCGTTTGCAATCCTGGAATCCGGTTGCGCCAGATACGCCAGAAAGCGCACGGTATGGCCTATCATGACGACCCTGCCCGGCCCTGCCGGATCGAATTGAACTCCCCATGAACCTCCGCGAACAAGTCGAGCAACTCCTGCCCAACTGGGAAAGCTGGTATCCGACGCTGTTCGATGCCGCTTGCGACCTGGGCCTGCTGCGCGCCCGCGTGTGCTCGCTGTCGTCCCTGCTTCTGTCCAATCGCCACGCCAGTATCCAGGGTGAAGCGTTGCAGGCTTTCAGGGAGCAATGGTCGGTGGAACAGGATCCCGAAATTGACGGACGGCCGGAACGAATTGGGGCGGGTGCGGAATCGCGCACGTCCGGGAGTGATGACGGTGAGTAAAGTCCGGCCTCAATGAAAACCACCGTCACACTGGGCCCCGCAAGGATGGGGGAGGCGGCCCGGATTGCAGGGATGTCGCGAACGCTCATCGAACCCGGGCTGCCATGGTCGTGGACACCCCGCCGCGTGGCCGCACACATGCGCCAGCGCGACAACATGGTCGTCACAGCCCGAACGGAGAAAGATCTGGTCGGGTTTGCCATGGCCCACTTCGGGGACGACAGCGTGCACGTGACGCTGCTTGCCGTCGCCGAAAGCGCGCAGCGGCACGGAGTCGGCAGGCAACTCATTGGCTGGATTGAGGAATCTGCCGTGACGGCAGGGGTCTTCACCGTCGAACTGGAACTGCGGGCCGGCAACATGGGCGCCAAGCAGTTCTATACTGCCCTCGGCTACCGGGAAACCCTGCGGGTACCCCGCTATTACAGCGGACTCGAAGACGCGATCCGCATGGCCCGCAACCTGCGGGTCGGCGGCTGAATAATCAAAGAGGGCATCCTTGCCCAGTCGCGCGCCTCATCCATAAAGATCCCTGTGGAGACCCCCTTTCCACTCACGCGCGAATCCTGACTCCATAAAGCGACAACTGCGTCGCAATTCCCTCATTTTGGTTTCACAACCTGATCCGACCGGCCCAGAGTTGTCCCGTCCGGTGGCTACGGACCGCAACGTGATCCAGGTCACACTGATCCATTTGTACAGTTGTCGACTCCCTTTACAAGTGGTGGCCAGGTTCCGCTGCTCATCAGTTTCGTGTCTTATAGGACTATGTTTTTTATAAGCTTTACTTCCATGGCACACGCTTTGCAGATCTCTCAAGCATGCCAGACAGGCTGGCCCCGCAAGACTCCGAGGAAGCCCATCGTGAAGACTGATGTTCTGAGAAAGTTTGTTACCGCCGGTGCCTTGATGATGGGCATGGTCGCGTCGACTGGGGCGCACGCCGTCCCGTTCACGTGGACGGATACCGTTGCACAGCGCGCGTACGTCGGGTCTGGTACGACACGCACATATACCCACGACATCGTCGATTCGGGCTTCAATCCAGGGGTCGATGCGGCCAGCAATTTCGACCTGTGGATCGACCTCTATGACGACCTGGACCTCACGAGGGAGACGGCCAGGATCTCCCTCAATAACGTGGCGGTGGGCACCTCAAGCTCCACCTTCTTCAACCTGTACCTGCCAGACTTCAGCTCAACCGGTTCGATCGTTGCGAGCGCCCTTGCCCAGTTGAACCAGTTCGGCCTGTTAACCGTATCGGTCAGCTCCGTAGCTGGGGATTTCTTTGTCGGCAGATCGGTCCTGGCGGTACACGGTGATGAAAGGTCCGGCGCAGTGGCGGGGGCCGAACCCACATCCGTTCCCGAGCCCGGCAGCCTCGGGCTGCTGACGATCGGACTGGCCGGCATGGCCTATGCAGCACGCCGCCGGAAGAGCAACGGTGTTCAGGGTCTCCAGTCCTCAGTCTGATCTCACAACCCGTTCGCAGCTCCAAAAGAAACCCCGCCTAGTGCGGGGTTTCTTTTTCCCGCTCTGTGTTCACCGATCTTTAGGGTATCGTGCCGGGATTCACGGCACCCCTCGAAGACGAGTCATGCAGCAGTATCTGGGAACAACTCCTCCGGGACCGGGCGGCTTCCAGCACGACACACGCGGCCGTCTGGGGGTCCTTGTCGTCAATCTCGGCACGCCTGGCTCTCCTACTCCCAAGGACGTCCGCAAATTCCTGGCGGAATTCCTGTGGGATCCGCGGGTCATCGAAATGTCGCGGCCGCTGTGGTGGCTGATCCTCCACGGCGTGATCCTCCGGATCCGCCCCCGGCGCAGCGCGCATGCCTACGCGCAGGTCTGGACTCCGGGCGGCTCGCCGTTGATGGTCTATTCCCGGGAACTCGCCGACGCGCTGGCGGGCCAGCTCGCTCGCGAATTCGGTGACGATGTGCCGGTGGCGCTCGGCATGACGTACGGCAACCCGTCGATCGAGAGCGCGCTGGCTGCGTTGCAGGCCGCCAACGTCAGGCGGTTGCTCGTACTGCCGCTGTATCCGCAGTACTCGGGCAGCACCAGCGGATCGGTGTTCGACCTCGTCAGCAAGGCCTTGTCGCGCTGGCGCTGGGTGCCGGAGGTCCGCTTCATCGGCCAGTACCATGATGAGCGCCCGTATATCGATGCGGTTGCTGCAAGTATCCTTGAGCACTGGCGCAGCCACGGCTCCAAACACCTTGTCTTCTCGTTCCATGGGCTGCCCGAGCGGTATCTGCTCTCTGGTGACCCCTATTTCTGCCAGTGCCACAAGACAGCACGGCTCGTGGCTGCCAGCCTCGGCCTGCAGAAGGGGGAATGGACCGTCAGTTTCCAGTCACGCGTCGGACGCGAAGCCTGGCTCAAACCTTATACCGATGTCGTGTTGGCAGAGTACGCGGCGGGCGCGCACAAACGCGTCACCGTTGTCTGCCCCGGCTTCGCGACGGACTGCCTCGAGACCCTCGAAGAAATCGTGTTGCGCAATCGCGCCGACTTCCTGACCCGGGGGGGCGAAGCGTTCGACTACGTGCCGGCGCTCAACGCGTCTCCGGCGCACGTCGGCACGCTGACGCAGTTGCTCGTGCGGCATGCGCAAGGCTGGCCTGAAACCAGCGCGAATCGCGACCTCGCGGAACTGGCCAGGATGGAAGGCCTGACTGCCGAACGCGCCCGCGCGCTCGGCGCCTTGGGATAGCGCTCGAGCAGCACCGTCGCCCATGATCGGACGCTTCCTCGAAATCAGCAGTCCTGTCGACGACATCCTCGAAGCCAGCGCATTCTACGAGAAGCTGGGCTTCGTGCAGGCCGCCACTGGCGAGACCTGGCCTCATCCCTACGCGGTGCTGACGGACGGGCGCCTCTCGCTCGGTCTGCACCAGTCATCGCTGCCGGCAGCGACCTTGACGTATGTCCAGCCGGAACTTGCCCGCCACGTGGAGCGGCTCCGTGCCCTCGGGCTGGACTTCGTCGACGCCAGGCTCGATGGCGAATCGTTCAATCAGGCCAGCCTCATCGACCCTACCGGACAACGTATCACGCTGATCGAGGCGCGGACGTTCTCGCCGCCGCCACTCGACCAGGGGCATGAATCGCTGCTCGGATACTTCGCGGAGTACGGGCTGCCCGTGCGCGACTTCGAGTCTGCGACGTCGTTCTGGGAGTCTCTCGGCTTCATCAGCCTGGATGAATCCCGGGAGCCCTTTCCCCGCAGGACGCTCACCAGCGATCGGCTCAACGTGGGGCTGTATCGCACACGCGCGTTTCGCATGCCGGTCCTGACGTTCGAGGACACGGACATGAAACGCCGGCTCGACACCTTGCGACTCAGGGGCGTCGAGCTCCTCGACGACATGCCCGATTCGCTCGATGCCGCGACCAACGCAGTGGTCAGGGCGCCGGAAGGCACCCGCCTGCTCCTGCTCAGCGCCGAAGCCGACGGCCTGACCGGCCAGCACGGATTGCAGTAGAGCCTGCCCTTGAGCCCGTCTTCACCCCGCCGCTTTGCCGATCCCGAAGCTTGCGTCGATGCGACCCTCGCGCGCCTCGGCAAGCGGATCGTGCTGGGCCTGCCGGTGGGCCTCGGCAAGCCGATCCCGTTCGTCAACGCAATGGTGCGTCGTGCTTGCCGCGACGCCAGCATCCACCTGACGATCCTCACGGCACTGTCCTTCAGGGTACCGAGGGGCCGTAGCGATCTCGAACGCCGCCTGGTCGCTCCCCTCGCGCACCGGCTGTTCGGCGATGCGCCACCTCTCGAGTATGTCTCTCTGCTCGAAGCGGGTACGCTGCCGTCGAACATAGAAGTCACGGAGTTCTTCCTGGAGCCCGGCGCATGGGTATCCAACGATCACCTGCAGCAGCATTACCTGAGTGCCAACTACACGCACGTCATTCGTGATGCGCTGGCTCGAGGCTTGAATGTTCTGGCGCAGCTGGTTGCGCTGCCCGGCCCGGATGATGCCCTGCCCGGCCACCTGAGCCTGAGCTGCAATCCGGACCTGACCGTGGACCTGCTGCCGCACATCGCCGCGATGCGCGCCAACGGCAAGCCCTTCGCTCTCATCGGCGCTTTGCATCGCGACCTGCCGTTCATGTACGGCGATGCCGTCGTGCCCGAGGACTCGTTCGATTTCCTGATCGATCCGCCGGAACGGGAGATCCGTCTCTTCTGCCCGCCGAATCCCGCCATCGACGTATCGGACCACATGATCGGCCTCGCAGTGAGTACGCTCGTGAAGGACGGCGGGACGCTCCAGCTTGGCATCGGCGAGCTCGGGGATGCGGTGGTCCACGGACTGCTGCTGCGGCAACAACGCCCCGCGCTATACCGCGAAGCGCTGGAACGCACCGGACTGCTGCAGGCATCCGGGACGCTGATCGAGAGGGAGGGCGGTACGACGCCATTCGATCGCGGGCTGTACGCGTGCTCGGAGATGCTCGTGGACGGTTTCGTCGATCTCATCGAAGCCGGCATCCTGAAGCGACAGGTTTACCCCAGCGCCCGCATCCAGCAGCTTCTCGATGAAGGCTCGATCACGGAGACGCTCGACGCCGGCTGCATCGATGCGTTGCACGAAGCGGGAGTCCGGCGATTGTCGTACGTCGACTTCCAGGAGCTGCGCGATGTCGGTGTACTGCGCGATGACATCCGCTTCGAGAACGGCATGCTCGTAACGCCGCAGGGACTCGGCATTCCGGTGAACCTCGACGATCCCGCGAGCCGCGCGGCGATCGCGACGCACTGCCTCGGCGCGCGGCTGCGCAACGGCAGCGTGCTCGATGCCGCCTTCTTCTTCGGACCGGCTTCCTTCTATGCTCGTCTGCGCGGCATGCCGGTGTCCCGTCGCAGGCAACTGGCCATGCGCGGCATCAGCTTCATCAACGAGCTGTACGGACCGGAGCTCGAGCTCAAGAGCTCGCAGCGACGCGATGCCCGCTTCGTTAACACGACCATGATGGTGACCGCGCTCGGGAGCGCCGTGTCCGATGGCCTTGCGGATGGCAGGGTGGTCAGCGGCGTGGGCGGTCAATACAACTTCGTCGCCATGGCGCACCTGCTGCCGGGCGCACGTTCAATCTTGTGCCTGCGGAGTACCCGGAAAAAGGCAGGGGCGGTCTCGTCCAACATTCCCTGGAGCTACGGCCATAGCACCATTCCACGTCATCTTCGCGACCTCGTCGTGACGGAGTACGGCATTGCGGATCTGCGCAGCAAGACGGACTCCGAGGTCATCCGAGCGCTGCTAGAAATCATGGATTCGCGGTTCCAGGGCGAACTGGTCCGCAGCGCCCGGGCCAGCGGCAAGCTCCCCGGCAGCTACCGGATCCCGGATCGCGCCCGCAACAACACACCGGAGCGCATCGTCGCGCAGCTGCGGCCATTCAAGGATCAGTCCCTGTTCGCGGAGTACCCCTTCGGCTCCGACCTGACCGCGGAAGAACAGGCTCTCGGGCGAGCCTTGCGCTGGCTGCAAGTCGAAACATCGACACCTTCTCGGAAGCTTGCAACCCTGGTGAGGGCACTGCGGACGCGCAGCACGGACGCAACACTGTTGCCGCTGCTCGCTCGAATGCAGCTGGACCGGCCGGCATCGCTCCAGGAACGAATGCAGCAGAAGCTGTTGGCGCTCGCGCTCTTCGCAACGCGCTGAACGTCTGCGAATGCAGACAATCCTCCGCTTCGTGTTTAGCACCGATTCAGGTCCCGACCGCTAGTCTGCGCCCGTCTCCACCGGGAACGGAAACGGCGGTGTTGCGGGGACGATTGTCGGGGTTCGTTGTCGTGCTGTCGGACAGCAGACGTGGCCGACGTCGCGTGATCCTACAGCTGCTCTGGCGCGAGGCCTCTCGTGCCGGCAGCCCGCTCACCGCATCCTTCCTTCTGGAATCTGACGGGACATACGAAGGAGAGAATGATGACGACATCCAAGCTCAAGGCATTGAAACTCGCCGGCATCGCCACGGCCCTGTGCGGCGTGTGCGCCGGTCCGGCGATGGCACAAGTCGCTGCGAATCCGGGCGGGCCGTACCTCGGCGTGGGCTGGGGTCAGTTCAGCGCCGATATCGATAGCCTGAGCGACGCCGGGTCGACGGCAAACCGCATCGTCAATTCGAACGACAACGCGTGGAAGGCCTTTGCAGGCTGGCGCTTCAACCCGTACATCGGCGTTGAAGTGGCATACATCGACCTGGGCAGTCCGGGCGACCGCTTCGAGGGCTCCGGATCGAGCGGCAACTACGCGCTCGATGTCAGCGGCTTCAGCCCGTCATTGATCGGCACGCTGCCGCTCGGCCCGGTCGAGCTGTTTGCCAAGGCCGGTTACTACTTTTATGACGTCAAGCTGCGTCTTGACCTCGACGCGCCCGGTCCCGACCTGCGGTCCAAGTCGAGTCGCGACGACTTCATCTACGGCGGCGGCATCGGCGTGACGTTTGCCGAGCACCTGCATGTCCGTGCGGAGTACGAGGTGATCGATCTCAAGAACGCGAGCAATTCGGACGCACTTTGGCTGAGCGCGGCCTGGCGCTTCTAGACGGGACCTTCAGGTCCGGGCGGCAATGCGCTCGGCCTGATTCCTGAGCAGGCGGCCAAAGCCGACGCCGTCGTAAAAGCGGTCCAGCAATGCCAGATCCGGGGGTCGGCGACGCAAGTCGCTGACCTCCGCTTGGATGGGCATATCGCAATAGATCCCGGTCAGCTGGCGCGCGAGGAAAGCCGCTTCCCGATAGTCCTTCAACTGTCCAGTGACGAACCCCGCATTACGCACCTTCAGCTTGGCTACCCGGTCCAGGTTCGCGTAGAGCTGGTCAAGCGAACTGAAATGCTTGAGCAGGATCGACGCTGTCTTGCGGCCGATGCCGGGCACGCCGCGAATGTTGTCGACGGCGTCACCCGTGAGGGCCAGGAAGTCCGCAATGGCCTCCGGGTTGGCTCCAAAGCGCTCCTCGATGTCGTCGTACGCATAGCGGACATCGGCAACATAGTCCCAGAACTCGTCATCAGGCCCGACCAACTGGGCCAGGTCCTTGTCGCGCGTGACGATGACCGATGGCCTGCCACTCGCCCGCGCCCGCTTCGCCAGCGTGCCGATCACGTCATCGGCCTCGAACTCGGGACTCGAGTATTCAGCTAGCCCGAACGCACGGCAGAACTCACGACAGAGGCGAAACTGTTGCTTCAGTTCGAGCGGTGCAGGTTCACGGTGCGCCTTGTAGGGCGGGTAGATCCGGTTGCGGAATGAAGTCGCCAGGCTCTCGTCGAACGCCACCGCCATGTGCGTCGGGCCGACACTCTCGATGAGATCGCCGATGAACCTGGCGAAGCCATGCAAGGCATTGACCGGCCGGCCGTCCAGGTCGGTCAGCGTCACGGGAACGGAGTGATAGGCGCGGAAGATGAAGACGGAAGCGTCGATCAGATAGACCGGGTCCGCCACACTGCCTCTCCCGGGGGCCGGAGGGTCCGACTCCTGCCTTGCAGGCACTTCAGACCTGCGCGTTGCGCAGTCGCGCGTGGAGCGGGCTGGTCCGCGGAAAATGGGCGATCAGGTATTCCATCTGGTCCGCGAGCACGCGCCGGCCCTTGAGATAGATGTATTCAGCATAGGTGGGCTTGAACGGCACGGCGATCAGCTGCAGACCGGCTTCCTCCGGCGTCTGCGATGCCTTGTGGTTGTTGCAGCGACGGCAGGCCGTCGCGACGTTCGTCCAGGTATCCCGCCCACCCTGGCTCAAAGGACGAATGTGGTCGCGCGACAGCAGGCTGCTCGGAAAGCGCAGGCCGCAATACAGGCAGAGATACGCATCCCGCTTGAAGAGCGTCTGGTTATTGAGGGGCGGCGTGTAATCGCCGCGAAGGTTGCCCGGGTTGTAACTGTGACCCGTGGTGGCAATGATGGAACTGACGTTCACCACGGTGCGCAGGCCGGTACGGGCATTGGTGCCGCCATACAAGCTGTATAGCGGCGTCCCGCATGCATAGGCGACCTGTTCGGTGTGGTAGAGTCTGACCGCGTCGCGATAGTCGATCCACTCGAGCGGCATGCCCGAGACGTCGGTCCTCAAGATTTCCTGAGAGAGGCTGATCACGTTACACCGTGCCGGCCAGCTGACCGGCGATACTGATCCGATCCACCCACCTACATCGCTGCGAAGCGCTATCGATGTCTGCCGTCCCGTGAAAGACGCAGCGGGATCCCCACGGGCCGATGCCCGCGTAAGATACGCGAGCCAGATACCATAATTCAACGAGTTCGTTCGACGGCAACGCGCTACGCAACAGCTTGCGGGAAAGCGCGGCCGGTGATGTGGGCGGCTCGATGAAGCCCATCGAGGCCACGGACGACGCGATGGTGAAGGCCGCCATTCACGCCGCGGCCAGTCGGCCGTAGCGCAGCTGATCCTGTGCGAGAAGGCCGTCCGGCCGGGGTTTCCGGTTACTGCCTGCGTGCAGGCGGGCGGCGATTCTGCAGCCGCTCGCGTACCCGCTGGCGCTGTTCCGGCGTCAGCTGCCTGAACCGCTCGCGCAGCTCCTGCCTGCGTTCGGGCGAGAGGTCGCGGAACCGGCGGAAATTCTCGCGGAGCCGCGCCTGCTCATCCGGAGCCAAGTCCTGGAAATTCTGGTAGCGCTCGCGAATCTGTGCGCGCTGCTCGTCCGTGAGAGACTGCCAACGACTGAAACGCTCGCTCGCCCTCTCACGCTGGTCGGGCGTCATGGCCAGCCATCTCTCCGTTCCCTTCGCCAGCGCCACTTGCCTGCCAGGAGGCAGTTGCTCCCAGTTGTTTTCAAAGCCGGCCAGGATCTGCTGCTGCTCCGCGGTGAGTTGGGACCACGTGATGCCCGGCGCATCTGCGGCATGTGCGGCACCGATGCAGAGGAGCAGCCCAACGACAGCCGCGTGCAACCAATGATGTAAATGTCGCTTCATTTTGACTCAACCGCCTTGGCTGCCTTCGGCGCAACCGCCTTGGAATTCGCTGGTGGGGGCTGTGCTTCAGCCACCTCGAAATCGGTCCAGTTGTCATCCGCGCCTTCCAGCGCGGCGAGATACTCGAGAAAGTCGGCGGGCACCGGCACCTTCGTCCGCGGGGGAGCGCTCTCCGCTGCGCCCGCACCCAACGGGAGCAGCATCGCTGCCGCAACCAGGGTCACGCCGTGCCTGTGGCGCTGGCTGTTCAACCCACGCCTCCGTTCGCGGCGGGCAGGTCCGTCTCCGCTTCGAGCCAGGAGTAGAACTCGATCTCTTCAGCCAGCTCCAGGCTTTCGGCATCCGCCATGAGGGCAAGGTCATCGAATGCGGCGCCCGCCTCCGCATGCACGGCTACGCTCTGCGATACGGGAGTAGAGGTTGGCATGCCAACCCAGACGAGCGCGGCAATGACAACGACAGCCAGCCCCCCTGCCGGAGCGAGCCAGCCTCCCATCGGCAAGCCTCGCGGCTGAGAGGACGGCAGCTGCTCGAGCGCTGCATGACGCGCCCGCGTCAGGCGCGACCGCGTCCTGGCGTCCAGGTGCTCGACGCTGTCGAGCAGCAAGTCGCGGGCGCGTCCAGCAAAGGCAGTGTCAAGCGCCTCTTCGGTCCCGCTGCTGCCGTGAACGGGTGTGGCCCTTGCGGACCTCTCGTCAGCTGTATTCACCAGGCCTCTCCCAGACGGGCACGTAACGTATGCACGGCCCGCGAATAATGCGTCTTCACGCTGCCTTCCGAACAGCCCATCACCGCTGCCGTCGCAGCGACATCCAGGCCTTCGATGGTCCGCAGCAGGAAAGCCTCGGACTGCCTGGCCGGAAGCTCGGCAACCGCGCTTTCCAGCTCGCGCAAGGCCTCGCCGTTCGCTACCAGTGCATCCGGCTCGGGCCTCCCGTCCGGCGCATCGATGCCGGGATCCTCCGCCGATTCGCCGTCTCCGGCGCCCGCAGGCCACCACGCAAAGAGGCGGTTACGCACCGACTTACGTCGCTGCGAATCGCGGATGCGGTTCTGCAGGATCCGGTAGAACAACGGCATCCATTCGGTCTCGGGCCGGTTGCCGTAACGTCGCGCCAGCTGCAACATCGCATCCTGCACGACATCGAGCGCTTCCTCGGGATCGCGCAAGGCAATGCTCGCAATCCGGAACGCCCGTCTTTCGACATTCGTCAGGAACTGATCCAGGGCGCGGGCAGAATTCAGACTGACATCCTCAGCAGGGGGGCGCCAACCAACGACAGCAGTGCCGTAAGGGCCCGTTTCGGCCGGAAGCGTAGCAGAGTGACCCATGGCTGCTGCCTTGACGCTCTTCCTCGAATCTCCACCGCGACATCAATGCCGACCAGCCGCAACTCTGTGTATAACGTGCCACACCCGCCGGGGTTGACGCCGCCTTCAAGGGGGCTTTTGTCCGACCTTTCATCCACCTGCGAGCAGATGTCACGAGACGATGTGAAGAGCCGGCACAGCAGCGAGCGGCGTCGGTCCTTTTCGGATAGCATAAGTCGATGTTTTTATTAATTTTATTCTCCTCTTTTTGGCCTGCGATCATTTGTTGAGCAGCCGGCAAAACCCACAATCGAAATGCCCACTTGGATACTTTTGCCCCAACTCATCCACAGAGTTATCCACAGCTTTTGTGGACAACTTTCCATAATGGGCAACCGACGGCGAGGCTTGTGACCCTGCACGCGAACGGGACCGGTTGCTGACGATGGACGGGTACCTGAGCATCGCGATCGATACGCCGTTGCGGCGGTTGTTCGACTACCGTCCGCCGGAAGGGATGGCTGCCGGGAGCCTGGTTCCAGGGCAACGGCTCTGGGTGCCGTTCGGCAAGCGCCGGACGATCGGGATCCTGGTGGGACATCAACGGCAGACTTCGCTCGCAGAGCACAAGGTTCGTCGAGCGTTCGAGCTCATCGACACCGACCCGGTGTTCGACAAGGTCCTGCTGGACCTGCTGCTCTGGTCGGCCGACTACTACAGGCACCCTGTCGGCGAGGTGCTTGCTGCGGCCCTGCCAGGTGCCCTCAGAAAAGGGGCGGGCGTGGAGTCCATCGAACGAAGCTGGCTGCTGACACCTGCAGGTCAGCAAGAGGCGGAGTCCTTGATCAGCCCGCGTGCCACCCGTCTGCTCGCGCTCGTGCGGACATTGCGGGAGTCTGGCTCGGACGCCGGCATGACCGCGGAAGCATTGGACGTCGCGCTGCCTGGCTGGCGGGACGCTGCCCGCAACCTGATCGACCGGGGAATGGTGCAGCAGGTTGAACGACGACCCAGCAAGAACAGCGCACAGACAGGTGTCAGGCTACAGGGTCCTGAACTGGGCGAGGCACAACGGGCAGCGATCGCAAGCATCGAGGCTAACCTGAACGGGTTTGCGACTCTGCTGCTGGATGGCGTCACCGGCAGCGGCAAGACCGAGGTCTACCTGAGTGCGATCGAAACCGTCCTCGCCACGGGGAAGCAGGCACTGGTACTGGTCCCCGAGATTGCACTGACGCCGCAACTGACCCAGCGATTCGCCGATCGCTTCGCTGCACCGCTGGCCGTGCTGCATTCCTCGCTCACGGATGCGGAGCGGCTTGCCGCCTGGCGCAGCGCGAAGAGCGGAGCGGCAGGAATCGTCATCGGCACTCGCTCCGCCGTCTTCGCGCCGCTCGCGCGCCCTGGCCTCATCGTCGTCGATGAGGAACATGATGCGTCCTACAAGCAGCAGGAGGGCTTCCGGTATTCCGGGCGCGATCTCGCCATTGCCCGCGCGCAGCGGCACGGCGTTCCTGTCGTCCTGGGGTCGGCGACGCCGTCGCTGGAAAGCCTCGCAAGGTTGGCGCGCCCTGGTGCTCGCGCCCCGAGCGGACATCTTGTGTTGCCACAACGAGCAGGCGCTGCAACGGCGCCGCGAATGGGCGTGATCGACCTGCGCCAGCACGCCGCAAACCAGGGGCTGTCGACACCGGCCATGCTGGCCATGCGCCGTCATCTCGATGCCGGCGGGCAGGTGCTGCTGTACCTGAACCGTCGCGGCTACGCGCCCGCGCTGTTCTGCCCGGGCTGCGGTTGGGCTGCTCCGTGTCCGAGCTGCGATGCGCGGCTGACAGTGCACCGGCAAGACAACAAGCTGGTCTGCCATCACTGTGCGCGGGAACAGCCTATTCCCGCAGCCTGCCCGGTGTGCCAGGCCCCGACGAAGCCGGTGGGCCAGGGCACCGAACGCATCGAGGAATCCCTCGGCGCCATCTTTCCAGGCGTGCCACTGGTCCGCATCGATCGCGACAGCACCCGGCGCAAGGGCGAGCTCGACGCCGCGATGGAGCGGATCCACAGCGGCGCCGCGCGTATCCTCGTCGGTACGCAGATGCTCACGAAAGGCCATCACTTTCCCGACGTCACGCTGGTGATCGTCATGAATGCCGACCAGGGACTGTTCAGCACGGACTTCCGCGCGAGCGAGCGCCTTGCACAGAGCATCATCCAGGTTGCAGGACGTGCGGGGCGCGCCTCCCGTCCTGGCGAAGTCCTGATCCAGACGGAGTACCCCGACCATCCTCTCCTGCAGCAACTTCTAGCCGGCGGCTACGGCGCATTCGCAACGGCGGCGCTCAAGGAGCGAGAGGCTGCCGGGTGGCCGCCGTTCAGCAGGCTGGCGCTGATTCGCGCAGAAGCGACCACGGAGGAACCTCCGATGCGATTCCTGGCGGCGGCCCGACGGATCGCATTGCCCGTCGGGCGCAAGGTGTCTCTACTGGGTCCGGCACCGGCGCCGATGCAACGCCGCGGCGATCGCTACCGTGCGCAGCTGCTGCTGCAGGCAGGAACCCCGTCGCCGTTGCAGATGTTCCTTGCAGCGTGGATCACGCAGCTCGAGGACCTGCCGGAATCCCGCAAGGTGCGCTGGTCCGTGGATGTGGATCCACTCGAACTGTTCTGACCGCAGCTGCACCGCTCCGCGTATCGCAGCTGAACCGGGCGTAGCGTAGACTTGCAGGTCGTTGATTTCTTTTCCAAGGCCAGAACTTGAAGCAGCAGATTTCCCGACTTGTCGCCGACGCCGTGGCGTCCCTGCCTGCAGGCACGTTGCCCGAGGGTTTCGCGGTGCCGGACGTGGACCTGGAGCGGACACGGGATGCCGCCCATGGCGATTTTGCGACCAGCATCTCGCTCAAGCTGGCGAAGGCCGCGAAGCGCAAACCTCGCGAGCTCGCGGAGCTGCTCGTCAAGAACCTGCCCGTCAGCGCCCTGGTGGATCGTGTCGAGATCGCGGGCCCCGGATTCATCAACTTCCATCTGTCGCCCGATGCGTATGCACAGGAGCTCTCGCGGATCCTCGAACTGAAATCCGCCTATGGCCGCAGCCATCTGGGAGGCGGCGCGCGCACCGTGGTCGAGTTCGTCTCCGCCAATCCGACCGGGCCACTGCATGTCGGTCACGGGCGCCAGGCGGCGCTCGGTGATTCGCTGGCAGCGCTGCTGCAGTCGCAGGGCTACGCGGTCACGCGCGAGTTCTACTACAACGATGCCGGCGTGCAGATCCACAACCTGGCCCTGTCCGTGCAGGCTCGCGCGATCGGCATCAAACCCGGCGAATCGGGCTGGCCGGAATCCGCTTACAACGGCGAATACATCGAGGACATCGCCGTCGACTTCCTCGCACGCAAGTCGGTGAGTGCCGACGACACCACGGTCACCGGCAGCGGCGACGTCGAAGACCTCGACGCCATCCGCCGCTTCGCAGTGGCCTACCTCCGCCGCGAACAGGACCTCGACCTGCAGAAGTTCGGGGTGGCCTTTGACGTCTACTACCTCGAATCCAGCCTGTACGGCGACGGCAAGGTCGACGAGACGGTTCGCGGCCTGGTCGCGAGCGGGAGGACCTACGAACAGGAAGGCGCGCTGTGGCTCAAGACCACGGACTACGGCGACGACAAGGATCGCGTGATGCGCAAGTCCGACGGGACTTACACGTATTTCGTGCCGGACGTCGCGTACCACGTGACCAAGTGGGAACGCGGCTTCATGAAGGCGATCAACATCCAGGGGACCGATCACCACGGCACGATCGCGCGGGTCCGCGCGGGACTGCAGGCACTCAACGTCGGCATTCCGACGGGCTATCCAGACTACATCCTGCACAAGATGGTGCGTGTCATGCGCGGCGGCGAAGAGGTCAAGATCTCCAAGCGCGCAGGCTCCTATGTGACCGTGCGGGACCTGATCGAGTGGGTGGGCCGGGACGCCGTGCGGTTCTTCCTGATCCTGCGCAAGGCCGACACGGAATTCGTGTTCGACATCGACCTCGCGCTGGCGCAGAGCGAGGAGAACCCCGTGTACTACGTGCAGTACGCCCATGCCCGGGTTCGCAGCGTGTTTCGCCAGCTGGTCGAGAAGGGGCTGGGGTTCTCGCCCGGTTTCCAGCCGGGGGCGCTGGCGCAGCTTGCCGATCCCCACGAGAAGGCCCTCATTCGCCGCCTCACGTTCTTTCCCGAGCTGCTCGAAACGGCGGCGCTGGCGCTCGAGCCGCACCAGGTTGCCCATTACCTGAAGGAACTGGCGGGCGAGTTCCATACTTACTACAACGCTACGAAGTTCCTCGTGGAGGAGCCGGCCCTGCGCAACGCTCGCCTGAACCTCGTCGAGGCGGCGAGGCAGGTCCTCGAAAACGGCTTGACGCTACTCGGCGTGACGGCGCCGGATACAATGTAACGATGACCAGGGACTACAAGCACGCGCGCGGCAGGCAGGGGGCGCTGGAGTTCTCCGGCGGTGTCGGGCTTGTCGTAGGCCTGATCCTCGGCCTGGGCGTCGCCGCGGGCATCTATGTGCATGATCGCCGGGAAGGCGTAGTGCCGCCTGCAGCCGTGCCGATGGCTGCCGATGACGGGCAGCCGGCCGACAAGCCCGCTCCGGCTTCACAGACGGCGGATTCCGAGACGCAACTCGACTTCTACGAGATGCTGCCGAAGTTCGAAGTGGTCATCCCGGAACGCGAGAAGGATGTCCGCCCGAACGGACCCGCCTTGCCGGTCGACAAGCCTGGCGCCTACATCCTGCAGGCCGGTTCCTTCCGCAACGCCGGTGATGCCGAGAAGATGCGCGCGGTTCTCGCCCTGCAGGGCATCGAGTCGAAGGTGCAGAAGGTCGCGGTCGACAGCGACACCTGGCATCGGGTCCGCATCGGGCCGGTGACCAACCTCAAGTCGCTGGACGAAACGCGGCGCAAGTTGCGCGAGGCCCAGATCGACGCACTGGTCATACGCGTCGGCGAATAGGGCGCACGCGCGCGAGGTCAGTCGTCGGGCGACTGCCTGAAATCCACGCCGAGCAACCGCAGCTTCCGGTAAAGGTGCGTGCGCTCCATGCCGACCCGCTTGGCGAGCTGTCCCACCTTGCCGTTGCAGAGAATCAGCTGCTGCTGCAGGTAAGCACGCTCGAACTGTTCGCGGGCTTCCCTCAAGGGCAGTGCCAGCAGGTCCTGCTTCACGAGTGGCTCGCTGGAAAGAGTCCGGGCCGCCAGTTCCCGCTCCACTTCTTCGAGGCCGATTTCCTCGGGCCCGCCAAGAATCAGCAGGCGCTTGACGAGGTTCCTGAGCTCGCTGACGTTTCCCGGCCAGGGATAGTTGCGCAGCCGGTTCTGCGCGGCGACGCCGAAGCGGCGGAACTGCAGTTGCTCGTCATCGACGAGACGGTCGACGTAGTACCGCAGCAGGTCCGGCACGTCCTCGGAGTAGTCACGCAGCGGCGGGATGTGCAGCTTGATGACATTGAGGTGCGAGAGCAGGTCTACGCGCACGGATCCGGAATCGCCTGCCTGGTCGATGCCGGGGCGCGCGGAACAGATCAGCCGCACATCGAGGGGGACCGCACGTTGGCCGCCCACCCTGAGGAAGGAACGGGACTCGAGGTCCGCCAGCAACAGGCGCTGCACGGCCGGCGACAGGTCCTCAAGACCGTTGACGAACAGGACGCCGCCATTGGCCTGTTCCAGCAACCCGGTGCGCACACCATCGGCATTCTCCGATCCGTGCATCAGGGCAGTGGCGTGTTCGTCACCTACGCCAGCGCCGATGATCGTGACGAACGGACCGGTGGCCCGCTTCGACAGCGAATGCAGGTAGCGCGCAAACGCCTCGCGTCCCGTCCCGGGTTCGCCGATGATGAGGACCGAGGCGTCATGCGGAGCAACCTGGTGGACCTGCTCGCGCAGGGCCTGCATGACCCTGCTCTTGCCCACCGGAGCCACGACCGGTGCCGACAAGGCACGCGGAACGTGGCGCTTGTACTTGCCGGACTCCAGCGCACGCTCGACGGTTCGCAGCAGCTTCGCCAGCGACAGCGGCTTCTCGATGAAATCGTAGGCTCCGAGGCGTGTTGCCTCGACCGCCGTTTCGACGCTGCCATGACCCGACATCATCACGACGGGACAGGGCAGGCCCGAGGAGGACTGTGCCCACTCGCGCAACAGCGTGATGCCGTCGGTATCGGGCATCCAGATATCGAGCAGGATCAGGTCAGGTTCGTGCTTCGCCCGTCGCGATCGCGCTTCTGCAGCGTCCGCCGCCGATTCGACGTCGAAGCCTTCGTCCGCCAGGATTTCCTGCAGCAGGCCGCGGATTTCCGATTCGTCGTCCACCACCAGGATTCGTGGCCCACTCATGCGCGTTCCCTTCTGGTTTCACTGTAGCGTGGCTCGCGCGCCAGCAAGGCGGCACGCGTGGCTTCGGTCAGAGGCAGCTCGATCCGTACCCGGGCACCGCCTTCGCGGCGGTTCTCGGCCTCGATGCGGCCGCCGTGTTCCTCGACGATCTTCTTGACGATGGCGAGGCCGAGCCCCGTGCCCCGGGTCTTGCTGGTGACGTACGGATCGAACACTTGCCCGATGAGGTCGGGTTGAAAGCCGGGGCCCGTGTCTTCGACGACGATTTCCGCGAGCTCGAGAGGCGGACGCGACAGGCCGTGGGTCCGGATCGTGATCTCCGCGCCGGCCTGGCCTTCGAGTGCCTCTACTGCGTTCGTCAGCAGGTTGTGCAGGATCTGCCTGACGCGACCGCGATCAGCTTCGATCTCCGGCAGGGCGGCGTCGAGGTCCAGCAGCAACCGCCGCTGCGAATCCTGCGAGCGATAGAGATCGACGACTTCCGTGACGAGC
>CAIUGU010000155.1 GCA_903898785.1 uncultured Pseudomonadota bacterium
CGGCGAGGAGATCGACGTCCGCGTCGCGATCAACCGCAAGACGGGCGAGTACGACACGTTCCGCCGCTGGAAGGTGTTCGCCGACGACTCGACCGAGCTCGAGTTCCCGGACAAGGAGCTGAGGCTCGACGACGCCCGCGACATCAACCCGGAAGCGGCGGCGGACGGTTACGTCGAAGTCCCCATGGAATCGGTCGCGTTCGGTCGCATCGCGGCGCAGACCGCCAAGCAGGTCATCGTGCAGAAGGTGCGCGAGGCCGAGCGGTCGCAGGTCGTCGACGAGTACAAGGCGCGCGTGGGCACGCTGATCTCGGGCCTCGTGAAGCGCGTCGACCGCAACGGCATTTTCGTCGACCTGGGCGGCAATGCCGAAGGCTTCATTCCGCGCGAGGCGATGATTCCACGCGAGCCCGTGCGCTCGCAGGACCGCATCAAGGCGTACCTCAAGGAAGTGCGCTCGGAGCCGCGCGGCCCGCAGCTGTTCCTCTCCCGCACCGCCCCTGAATTCCTGATCGAACTGTTCAAGCTCGAAGTGCCCGAAGTGGGCCAGGGCCTGATCACGATCCTCGCGGCGGCCCGCGACCCGGGTGTCCGCGCCAAGATCGCCGTGCGCAGCAGCGACCCGCGCATCGACCCCGTCGGCGCCTGCGTCGGCATGCGCGGTTCGCGCGTGCAGGCCGTCTCCAACGAGATTGCCGGCGAGCGCGTCGACATCATCCCGTTCGATGAGAATCCGGCGCAGTTCGTCATCAACGCGATGGCGCCCGCTGAAGTCGTCTCCATCGTCGTCGATGAGGAATCGCATTCGATGGACGTCGCCGTGACGGAAGAGAAGCTGTCGCAGGCCATCGGCCGCGGCGGCCAGAACATCCGCCTCGCGAGCGAGCTCACCGGCTGGGAGCTCAACGTGATGACGGAGCAGGCTGCCGAGGAGAAGAGCGAGAGTGAATCGCGCGGCCTGGTCGAGACGTTCATGAAGCAGCTCGACGTCGACGCGGAAGTCGCGCAGATCCTCGTGCAGGAAGGCTTCTCGACCATTGAGGAAGTGGCGTACGTGCCTACGTCCGAGCTGGCCTCGATCGAGGAGTTCGACGAGCAGATGATCAAGGAACTGCGCAACCGCGCGCGCGACGTGCTGCTCACGCAGGCGATCGCCAGCGAGGAAGAGATCGAATCCTCCGAGCCGGCTGCCGACCTGCTCGAGCTGGATGGGATGAATGAAGAGCTGGCCCATGTCCTCGCGAGCCACGGCATCGTGACGCGCGAAGACCTCGCCGAGCAGGCGGTCGATGACCTCACGGAAATCGAGGGTGTGGATGCAGCGCGGGCGGCCGAGCTGATCATGACGGCGCGCAAGCACTGGTTTGAAGCGCCGCAGCAGCAGGGCTGAGTTCTGGCTGGAGGACGACTGAATGGCTGATGTCACTGTAAGTCAGTTTGCCGAGCAACTGAAAGTTCCGGTCGAGCGCCTGCTTGTCCAGCTCGAAGAGGCCGGCATCAAGGTGGCCGGCGCCGAGTCGGCCATCAGCGATGACGCCAAGATGGAGCTGCTGACGCACCTGCGTCGCGCCCACGGGCGCACCGAGGATGCCACGGCCCCGCGCAAGATCACGTTGCGGCGCAAGTCGCAGGGCGAGATCAAGGTGGCGACGGCCCAGGGCCGCGCCCGCACCGTCAACATCGAGGTGCGCCAGAAGAAGACGTACCTGAATCGCAGCGTGCTGGAAGACAAGGCACGCCCGCCGGAAGAGGAACTGCCGGCAGAGCCAGCCGCTCCCGTCGCTCCGCCGCCGCAGGAGACGGATGCCGAGGCGCAGCTGCGCGAGGCGCAGGCCCGCGAAACCGAGGCCAAGGAAAAGCAGCGCAAGGAAGAAGAGGCGTTCAAGCGCCTGATGGACGAGCAGTCGAAGTTCGCGGAAGCCGAAGCCCGCACGATGGCCGAAGCGCGCGCGCTGGCCGAGGCGAGGGCGCAGGCGGTGGCCGAGCGCGAGCGCCTCGAGGCTGAGAAGCGCAAGGCCGAACCGGCACGCCGCGAGGACTCGGGCCGCGAGGCCGGCGGGCGCGTGCAGCGCCAGGAGCTGCACGTCTCCGGCGACGCGAGCGCCCGCTTCAAGAAAAAGAAGCAACAGCAGCAGACGCGCATGCGCCGCGGCTCGCAGGTCAACGTCTCGTCGCAGCACGGCTTCGAGCGGCCGGCCGCGCCCGTCAAGCACGACGTACAGATCCCCGAAACCATCACCGTAGCCGAGCTGGCCCAGCGCATGGCCGTCAAGGCCAACGAAGTCATCAAGGTGATGATGAACATGGGCGTGATGGCCACCATCAACCAGCCCATCGACGCGGATACGGCGGTGCTGGTCGTGGAGGAGCTCGGTCACAACCCGGTGGTCGTCAAGGAAAGCGCGGTCGACGAGGACGTGCAGGGCGCGGATGCGGATCACGCAGTGCTGCCGCGGCCTCCGGTCGTCACGATCATGGGCCACGTCGACCACGGCAAGACCTCGCTGCTCGACTATATCCGCCGCACGAAAGTGGCTGCGGGCGAAGCCGGCGGCATTACGCAGCATATCGGCGCGTACCACGTCGAGACGGCGAAAGGCATCATCACGTTCCTCGATACGCCCGGACACGCGGCGTTCACGGCGATGCGAGCCCGCGGCGCGCAGATCACGGACATCGTGGTACTGGTCGTCGCCTCCGACGACAGCGTCATGCCGCAGACGATCGAGGCCATCCAGCATGCGAAAGCAGCGGAAGTGCCGATCGTCGTGGCCATCACCAAGGTCGACAAGCCGGACGCGGACATCGACCGCGTGCGCAACGACCTCGTCAAGCACAACGTCATACCGGAAGACTGGGGCGGCGACACGCTGTTCGTGAACGTGTCGGCGCGCACCGGTGCCGGCATCGACCAGCTGCTCGAGACGATCCTGCTGCAGGCGGACGTGCTGGAACTCAAGGCTCCGGTGGTCGGTCTCGCGGCGGGTGTCGTCATCGAGTCCAGCATCGAAAAGGGCCGCGGTCCTGTGGCCACTGTGCTCGTCAAGCGCGGCACGCTGAAAGCAGGCGACCACATCATTGCCGGTACCGAGTTCGGACGCGTCCGTGCGCTGTTCGATGAAGCGGGTCGTCCCGTGGAGTCGGCGGGTCCGTCGCTGCCGGTCGTCGTACTCGGCCTATCCGGGCCTCCTGGTTCCGGCGAAGACCTGTTGGTGGTCGAGAGCGAACGCCGTGCACGCGAAGTGGCGCTGTATCGCCAGGGCAAGTTCCGCGACACGAAGCTTGCGAAGCAGGGCGGGCCCACGAAGCTGGAAGACATGCTGTCGCAGATGGGCGAAGCCAAGACAGCCACCATCCAGGTGGTCATCAAGGCGGACGTGCAGGGCAGCGCCGAGGCATTGCGCGACTCCTTGACCAACCTGTCCACGGACGAAGTGGCGGTCAAGGTCATTGCGAGCGGGGTCGGTGGCATCACCGAATCCGACGTCTCGCTCGCGGGCGCCTCGAATGCCCGCATCATCGGCTTCAACGTGCGTGCGGATAACGCCGCCAAGAACACGATGAAGGAAATGGGCGTGGAGATCCGCTACTACAGCGTCATCTACGAAGCCATCGACGACATCCGTGCTGCGTTGTCCGGCCTTCTGGCACCCGAGGTCAAGGAAACCATCGTCGGCCTCGCCGAGGTCCGCGACGTGTTCCGTTCGACCAAGTTCGGCACCGTGGCGGGCTGCATCGTGGCGGACGGCTATGTCCGCCGGAACAACCCGATCCGCGTCCTGCGCAACAACGTCGTGATCTTCCAGGGCGAGCTCGAGTCGCTCAGAAGGTTCAAGGACGACGTCAACGAAGTCCGTGCGGGCACCGAATGCGGTATCGCCGTGCAGAACTACAACGACGTGCAGGTCGGCGACCAGATCGAGTGCTTCTCGCGCGTCTCCGTGGCGCGGTCGGTCTGATCGCAGGGGTTCAATCAACCTAAATGCCCAAGTCGTTTTCCCGCAAGACCCGGGTGGCGGAGCAGATCCAGCGCACGTTGAGCGAGCTGATCCGCAAGGAAGTCCGCGACCCTCGACTTGGGCTCGTCACGCTGACCGAAGTGCAGATGTCGCCGGACCTGTCCTATGCGACGGTGTACTACTCGGTCATCGGCGGCGACCAAGCGCTGGCGCAGCAGATCCTCGACATCGCCGCGGGCTTCCTGCGCGGCGCGCTCGGCCGCTCGTTGGGCCTCAGGCACAGCCCCGAGATCCGCTTCGTGCTGGACGAACTGATCGAGAAGGGCGCCCACCTGTCAGCGCTGATATCGAATGCCGTGCGGGATGACGTCGCGCGGCATGTGGATGATCCCGAGTCGCCGGTCGATCCGGACTCGAAGGACTAGGGCACCTCTGCACTGGTTTCGCGACCGCGTTGCGTCTCCAATCCTCTGCTGCGAGGCATCGGGCCGCAGGCAATATCGGGAATATTGACAAGGTCCGTAACGACGCAGCAGAGGATTAGAGACGCAACCCGTCTAATGACTATCTATTCCTTGATCGGGACGGGATCCATTTCGTGCAGGGCAGCGTTGCTCCTCCCTTATGTGCATTCAGCACACAGCGGTCGTCGCGCCTCGCCCTGCACGAAATGGCTCGCCGTCGCGGTCGTGAAACCTGTGCAGAGGTGCCCTAGCCCGTGAATGACGTGCCCACCCCCCGCCCGCGGCGCTTCGACCGCGAGGTGGACGGCATCCTGTTGCTGGACAAGCCCAGCGGCATCTCGAGCAACTCGGCGCTGCAGCAGGCCCGGCGTCTGTTCCGGGCGCTGAAGGCGGGCCATGCCGGCAGCCTGGATCCGCTCGCGTCCGGCCTGCTCCCCGTCTGTTTCGGCCAGGCCACGAAGGTGTGCGGCCAGCTGCTCGAATCGGGCAAGGCCTATCGCGTCGTGGCCCGGCTGGGGGAACAGACCGATACGGCCGATGCAGAAGGGCAGGTGATCGCCACTCGCCCGGTGCCGCCGCTCGACAGGAATACGGTCGAGGCGGTCGTGGCCCGGTTCCTGGGCGACCAGACACAGGTTCCGCCGATGTACTCCGCGCTGAAACACGCCGGCAAGCGGCTGTATGAGCTGGCCCGCCAGGGAGAGACCGTCGCAAGGGCAGCCCGGCCCATCCACATCGGCGGCATCGACGTGCTGCGGGTGGACTTGTCCGAGATTGAGCTGGAAGTTGCCTGTTCGAAGGGCACCTACATCCGGACGCTGGTTGAAGACATCGCCCAAGCGCTCGGAACGGTGGGTCATGTGGCGGTCCTGAGGCGCCTGCGGGTCGATGCGTTCGGCACTCCCCCCATGGTGACCTTCGCCGCGCTCGAGGCTGCCGCCGCCTCGGACGAGGTTGGGGCGCTCGCGGCGTTCCTGTTGCCGATCGACCATGTTTTCATGCACTTGCCCCGGGTTGACGTTGACGAGGCAGGGGAGCGGCACCTCATCCACGGCCGCAGGACCTGGCCGGCGCAGGGTTCGCCGGCGCCTGCCGAGGGGCATCAGGCCCGGGCCTACGGGCCGACCGGACAGTTCATCGGTTTGGTCGACAGGCAGCCCGACGGGGCGCTGCAACCCCACCGGCTGTTCGTCAGGGCCGCCGGCCTGACGGTCGGCAGTGCCGGCTAAGTACCCCTAACGCCACGAATTGCTTGTGATATTCAGCTTGAGATTCGCCGCATGGGGGCAGTAGAATGCGCGGCCTGATCAAGGGCATAGAACGCGTCAAGTTTCGAGGATCTGAAAGCATGTCAATGTCGAGCGAGCAGAAGCAGGGAATCATGAGCGAGTATCGTCGCGGTGCGAACGATACGGGATCTCCGGAAGTTCAGATCGCGCTGCTGTCCGCACGCATCAGTGACCTGGGCGGTCACTTCACGACCCACAAGCGTGATCACGGTTCGCGCCGTGGCCTGCTCAAGATGGTGAATCAACGCC
>CAIUGU010000156.1 GCA_903898785.1 uncultured Pseudomonadota bacterium
AGATCATGCAGGAGATGCTGCTGGGCGCAACCGAGAACGCGCCCAAGAAGCTCGTCGAGCTCGTGACGCTGCCGTCGCTCAACATCCGCGGCATGGCAAGCTCTCGCATCGGCAACCAGGCGTCGAACGTCATTCCCGCCACGGCCACGGCGACGCTCGACATCCGCCTCGTCAAAGGCCTCGATCGAGACACGGCGGTCAAGCGCGTCATCGACCACATCCGCAGGCAAGGCTACTTCGTCGTCGACTCCGAGCCCGATGCCGCCGTGCGCCTCTCGCACCCGAAGGTCGCGAAGGTGGTCGTGCGTCCGGGCGGCTATGGCGCAGCGCGTACGTCGATGGACCTGCCGATCTCGCAGGAGCTCATTCGCGTCGTCGAAAGTGCCCGCGGTCCCGTCATCAAGCTGCCGACCATGGGCGGCGGCCTGCCGCTCGAAAGCGTCGAACGCCCACTCGGTACTCGTACCGTGATCATTCCCATCGGCAACCACGACAACAACCAGCACGGGTACGACGAGAACCTGCGCATCCAGAACCTCTGGGACGGCATCGAGCTGATGGCGGCGCTGCTGACGATGTAGGGCGGCCCGTTGGCGGAACGGGAGGCGCTTTGACGTCATGACGTCACAACGCTATGATGCTTCCCAAGGAGGAAGTGTCATGAGCGATGCCGCGTCCAAACGGGCTACCATCTATTTCGAGCCCGCACTTCACACCGCGATCCGGCTGAAGGCTGCCCATACGCACCAGTCGATTTCCGAGATCGTCAACGAGGCGGTGCGGGCAGCGCTGCGTGAGGATCAGCAGGACCTTGCTGCGTTCGAGGACCGAGTCGCCGAGCCGGTCCTGACGTACGAAGCGCTGCTCAAGGATCTCAAGGCTCATGGCAAGCTATGAGCTGGTGTTTCGCAAGTCCGTCGCGAAGGATCTGCGGGCACTGCCAAAAGCCGACATAGCCAGGATCCTGCAGCGCATTCGAGCACTTGGCTCCGACCCCAGGCCACCGGATTGCGAGAAGCTGTCTGCACAGGAGCGCTACCGCATTCGCCAGGGCAGGTACCGCATCGTGTACGAGATCGAGGATCACCGCCTCGTTGTACTCGTCGTGAAAGTCGCCCATCGCAAGGATGTCTATCGCCGGTAGTGCCGCGTGGTGGATCAAGCCTCCTTGCGATTCACCCCTTCACATCCAGTGGACTCATGACGCCGCGCCCGCCGCGGTTCAGCACGTGCGTGTAGATCATCGTCGTCTTCACGTCAGAGTGCCCGAGCAGCTCCTGTACCGTGCGGATGTCGTAGCCGGATTCGAGCAGGTGAGTGGCAAAGCAATGTCGGAACGTGTGGCAGCTGGCGGGCTTCATGATGCCCGCACGATGAACAGCCTGACGGACCTGTCGCTGGACGATATCCGGGTACAGGTGATGCCTGCGCCACGCGCCCGAGCGAGGGTCACGCGAGGGATGCGGTGCGGGGAAGACGTACTGCCAGCCCCACTCGAGATGAGCGCGGGGATACTTGCGGGTCAATGCGAACGGCAACTCGACCCCGGCATAGTCCAACCGCAGCGCCTCCTCGTGCTCGCTACGGACTTTCGTCAGGTGGACGGAAAGAGGCTCGAGCAAGCCTGCAGGCAGCACCGTTACCCGATCCTTGCCGCCCTTGCCGTCACGTACCGTGATCTGCGGATGCTCGAGGTCCACATCCTTGACTCGCAGCCGCAGCCCCTCCAACAGCCGCAACCCACTGCCATAGAGAAGGGTCGCCACCAGCCAAGGCGTCCCCGACAGATGGCTCAGGACGGAGCGAACCTCCTCCCGGCTCAGGACCACGGGAAGCCGTTGCGGCCGCTTCGCCCGTACCACGCCGTCCAGCCACGGCAACTCGACGCCCAGGACGTGCTTGTAGAGAAACAGGATCGCAGCCAATGCCTGATTCTGCGTTGCAGCAGCCACGTCCCGGTTGGTCGCCAGATGTGACAGGAACGCCTCCACCTCCGGACCGCCGAGCTCTGAAGGATGGCGCTTGCCGTGAAAGAGAATGAAGCGCTTGATCCATCCGACGTACTGCAGCTCTGTCCTGTAGCTGTAGTGCTTCAACCGAATGCGATCGCGAACCTGATCGAGCAGGCGAGGTTTGGCATCCATGCCGTATAACGTCCCGGGAGTTTCGAGGCAGTTCCATTGCCGCGTACAAGTAAAATCAACAACCTCCCAACAGGTCAACCATGTTATACGGTGAATATGCCGTGTTTAATCACTGTACTTTGGCCGTATAGATAGAGTTAGAGCAATGAACGGACTCGCCCCGCGATGATGCTGTTGCCGAACTGCGGAGCCGTTGTGACCGTGATGCTCGGCTGCCTCGGCCTGCTATTCCCCAAAGCCGTCGGCCGCGTCATAGGCATCGAACCGGATAAGCCGTTGGGAATCTCTGAGTTCCGTGCGACCTACGGCGGCTTTTTTCTGTGCCTTGGAATTGGATGCCTGGTCGCCCAGTCCGCGCAAGTCTTCGCAGTTGTTGGAGCAGCGTGGTGCGCGGCCGCCTTTGCCCGAACAATGTCTTATGCCGTTGATAGCAGCCGGACCGTGCATAATCTGGCCGGAGTGGGAGTCGAAGCAGGCATTGGCTTAGCCATGTTGACGGCGCAGCTCTAACCACGCAATGCAGCGGACTCGCGATAAAATCGATTGGCATGGTTCGCGTAAGGTCGCGAGCCGCTGATTGCTACCGTTATGCGGGACGAAAGACGTGAATGAGAAGGTTGCGCTATTTCCAGACCCACCGGTTCCAAGTACCGATGCAAATGGCTTGATGGTCCCACCATGGATTAAGTATCCGAATATTCCGCGCCAAAGTATCGGGTGGCGAATGGGCGTGGGCGAGTAGTATTTGGAGGACTTTGGGTCGTGGTGGAGCAGGCAAGTGCGAGCTAATCGCCTCACGGTTCGAAAGTTATATCCCGAACCAGAGCAGTGGTCAGGCTTTTTCAAGTCTCTGTGACACTAAGTCATGAACAGTTGCATGCATAACAAGCGCTTGGAGTTTGCGCGCACTGCACGCCCGACGCGCAAAGGCAGTCCGCCTTTGCGCGCGGCTCAAGCGCGGCGTTAGGTCGCACAGAATGTCGCGTTGTTCGGTGCTGGTGAATGGTTAGCTATACGTGGCTGAACAAGCAGGGTGTGCGCTCTTCCGATGGCTTGGAGGTTCAGTACACGGGCCGCTTTGATATGGAGATTCGTTGGGGTCGCCGCAAGACCCCAATCTACGTTGAGGGCGTTGCGGGGCCGGAAGACATTGACGAAGCGCATTTCGAGCGATGGGAGAACTCATCGGTGCCAAACGACAGTGCTGAGCGGCAACGCATTCTAGAGGCAGTTCGCGCTGCTCTGGATTTTATGTCTCGGAACCAGCCGCCAACGTTATGAGAGTGCAACCTAACAATGCGTTCAACAGCCGGCGCGGCGAAGCCGCGCGGCGTTAACGCGAACGTTATCGGCGCCGGCTTCTGGCGTCGGGGAAAGAAGCTGTATGAAACCCACTCCAAAGTACACAAATGAAACTCTAGGCCGCGTTGAGGTTGTAGAGGACTTCCTCCCGCCACCCGATCAACTTGTTTTGAAGGATGATGGGGTCAAGATCACCCTCTCATTGAGTAAGAAGAGCATCGACTTCTTCAAGGCTCATGCCGCGCAGTCCAACGTGCCGTACCAGAGGATGATTCGCAGCCTTCTGGACAGTTATGCCGACCGCTATGCCAAGCGTCCTCTAACCACGCGTTCCACCGGACGCGCGCAAGGCTCGCGCCGCTGAACGCGAGCATTGGAGCCAGAAAAGGTGACCTCCTTGATCTCCCTGCTTGAAATGATCGCAGTGCTGTCAGCCTCTCTCTTCGCGGGCGCGGCGCTCTACATCAATGTCGTCGAACACCCCGCACGAATGGGCCTGGAGACGCGCGTGGCCGCTCTGCAATGGGCGCCGAGCTACAAGCGTGCCACGTGGCTGCAGGCGCCTTTGGCAGTACTGAGTCTCCTATGCGGCAGCGGAGCCTGGCTGCTCGGTGCCGGAGTCGCCTGGCTGGTCGCGGCTGTATTGGTTGGCTTGGTTGTTCCGCTCACTTTCATCGTCATCATGCCGACGAACCACAAATTGCTGACCCCGGGTCGGGATCTCTCGAGTGAGGAGACGCGGGCACTGCTTGTGAGATGGGGGCACCTGCATGCCATTAGGACAATGCTCAGTCTTGCGGGTACTCTCTTGTTTGTGTGGCTCCTGCTCGGGGCCTAACCCGTCGTTGGAACGGCCGTGAACGATAAAGTGCCCTGTCATATGCGTCGGCGCGCGGCCGCTCAGCCAGGTCGTTAGCCACCCCGTGAACGATCATGGATGTTGAAGTCCTCAAAGAGCACTGCAATCGCTATGCCGGCGCGTCGTCAAAGCTGTTCGGGCCGCCCAGCAACGTGCTCGTCTACTATTCGCGTGGAAGGAGGTTTGCGTACTTCAAGACCAGCGAGCCGGAGAAATGGCGCTTCAGCATTCGCACGACCCCTGAACGCTTCCTGGAATTGACCGATGTGCCTGGCATCAAACCCGCGCGTTACCTGGCCAGATTTCACTGGGTCACCCTCGTCGATACCAGCGCCATCCCTGCCGACTACCTTCAAGAGCTGATTGCGTGGTCTTATGCCAAGGCGGTCACACGCACCAGGAACGCAGCTCGTCGCCGCCATGGGTGAATGGCCTGATCGGCCGCTGAAGGTAGAGGATGCCGAGGCGCCGTCATGGACTTCACAGGCCGCCCGAATCGTGGGCTCGACTGACCGGGACAAGCACACCCGCGTCTAAAGGCCATGAATGCTTCGAGAAGAAAGTTCGTCGCTTACTTCGTCCTCTTCGGCTTCGCCTTTCAATTCCTGTCCAACTCGATCCTGGGATCGGAGGTCCTGCTGTTTCCTGCAAGGCACGAGTCCTTCCTGGGACTGGGGTCGGCAGTGGCATGGAAGAATGCCGTCTCCGACCTCTTGCTGCCGATCAAGTTTGTCCTGATCGGGCCCCTGTCGCCCCTGGCGCAATTACCCGATCTGCCCCCTCCGTTCCTGGCCATCGCCTTCGGCCTGTATTGGACTATGCTTGCGTCCCTTGCCCACCATCTTGTCGGCAGACTGAAGCGCACCTGGTCGAAGACCGCGCCAAGGGACGAAAGGAATCAGCATGACCCGCGTCCGCGTAGAAAGCTTCACCGTCTCGCTCGACGGCTACGGAGCCGGTCCCAACCAGGACCTCAAGAACCCGCTTGGGCTTGGCGGAACGGATCTGCACCAGTGGCTGTTCCCGACACGCACGTTGCAGCAGACCCTGTTTGGCGCAGAGGGCGGCACAACGGGCGTCGATGACGATTTCGCGGCGCGGGGCTTCAGGAATGTGGGTGCGTGGATCCTCGGGAGGAACATGTTCAGCCCCTCTCGCGGACCCTGGGCCGACCTGAACTGGAAAGGCTGGTGGGGTGACAATCCGCCGTATCACGTGCCGACGTTCATCCTGACGCATCACGCGCGTCCTTCCATCGAGATGGAAGGCGGCACGACCTTCCATTTCGTGACGGGTGGCATCCAAGAGGCCCTTGAACGGGCTCGCGAAGCAGCCAACGGCAAGGACGTGCGCATCGGTGGCGGCGCCAACGCCCTCCAGCAGTATCTTCGCGCCGGCCTCATCGACGAGATGCACTTCGCGATCTCGCCGGTCCTTCTGGGCAGCGGGGAGCGACTGTTCGAGGGGGTCGACGCGCGCGCACTGGGCTACGAGTGCATTCAGTTGGTTGCGTCGGAGAAAGCCACCCATGTGGTCCTCCGGCGCAAAGAGCGCAAGTAAGGTTCGCTGCCAATTTCGACGGACGGCGCTGTCCAGGTGCTGCTGAACCGTCAAGTCGGCTGCGGACGCCCGTTCGGCGCCCTTGGCTGGTTATAATCCGCACGATTCCGCTGGAGCCCTGCCGATGCATCCCTACGCCATCGTCCTCAGGACTTACATGACCGCGCTTGGCAAGAGCGACTACGCCACGATCAAGGGGCTCTTTGCTCCCGAAGGACGCGTGAAGTCACCGTTCCTTGGCGACATGGCGGCCGGCCCGTTCCTCGACCGCCTGGAAGGGGCATCCTCGAAGAACGTCATCACGCCGATCGATATCTTCCTGAGCGATTCGCAGCAGAACCACGCAACCGCGTACTTCCAGTACGACTGGACAGTCCGGGACGGAACCCTCATCACCTTCAAGGTGATGGACCTGTTTACCTTCGAGCCGGCAGGCAACAAGGTGATCCACCTCGACCTGATCTACGACACGCACCCGATCCGCACTTCTGCCGGCAACAAGTACGAAGCGTGAGAACGAAATTCCATGACCATCGAAACCGAAGCCGATGTTGCCGCGCTCAAGCGCATAGGCCGGATCGTCTCGTGCGTCCTTGAGCAGATGCTCGATGCGGCCGAGCCGGGCATGACGACGCGCGAGCTGGACTCGCTGGGCGCGCAGCTGCTCAAGAAGCACGGCGCACGCTCCGCACCGATGCTGTCGTACAATTTCCCGGGCGCCACCTGCATCAGCATCAATGAGGAGGCCGCGCACGGCATCCCGGGCGATCGCGTGATCCGGGCCGCTGACGTCCTGAACGTGGATGTGTCCGCCGAGATGGATGGCTATTTCGCCGATACCGGCGGCACGACTGTCGTGCCCCCGACCAACCCGACGAAGACGCGGCTCTGCCACGCCACGCGCACGGCCCTCGCACTCGCAATGAAGCAGGCCCGCGCCGGGCAGCCCATCAATGGCATCGGCGCCGCGATCCAGAAGACGGCGAAGACCTATGGCTTCAGGATCATAGAGAACCTCGGCAGCCACGGCGTGGGCCGCGCTCTGCACGAAGCCCCCGAGCATATCCCCGGGTACTTCGATCCGAAGGACAGGCGCATCCTGCGGGAAGGCATGGTCATCACCATCGAACCCTTCCTTTCCACCAAGAGCCGCGTGGTCACGGAGAGTGCGGACGGCTGGACGCTGTTGGGCGCGGGCGGCAACCTGTCCGCGCAGTACGAGCACACGATGATCATCACTCGGGGCGAACCCATCGTTGTCACCCGGCATTGACAGATGCCTGGCGAACGCCAGCCCATTGCAGCGGGAGGATGTACCATGTTGTTGACCACTACGCCGAGCGTCGAAGGCAAGAAGATCGTCCGGTACTGCGGAATTGTTGCCGGAGAGGCCATTCTCGGTGCAAACATCGTCAAGGACCTGTTTGCCGGGATCCGGGACATCGTGGGGGGTCGCTCGGCCACTTACGAACGGGAACTGCAGCAAGCCCGGGAGATCGCACTCGCCGAACTCAGCGAGCGGGCGGCACAAGCGGGAGCCAACGCCGTGGTCGGCATCGACCTCGACTACGAGGTGATGGGCCAGGCCAATGGCATGCTCATGGTGTCGACAAGCGGCACCGCGGTGGTGGTCGAGTGATCCGCAAGCACTCCCCGTAGCCGACTGCAGTGACGATTCCTTACGAAGAGGGTGCGCCATGGCCAAGGATTTCTTTGCCGGGAAGGCGGCGGTGTACGAGCAGGACCAGCGCCGCGTCGACAACGTCAACAACATCGCCAGCGCGATCATCGAGCGGGTGAAGCTCGACAAGCGCATGCACCTGATGGATTTCGGATCGGGCACCGGACTGTTGCTCGAAGGCGTTGCGCCGCACGCCGGCAAGATCACGGCGGTCGATGTCTCGAAGGCGATGAACGAGCAGCTCGAAGCGAAGCGAGGCAGGCTCGGCTGCGAACTCGAGATGCTGGAGCTCGATCTCACCACGGCGGACCTCGACCGGCAGTTCGACGGCATCATCTCGTCGATGACGATGCATCATGTGCAGGACATTGCCGCGATGTTCGGCAAGTTCCACAAGCTCGTGAAGCCCGGTGGCTTCATCGCGATCTCGGATCTCGACACGGAGGACGGCAGCTTCCACACGGAAGATACCGGCGTGCATCATCACGGCTTCGACCGCGCGAAATTTTTGGATGCGGCCCGGTCCGCCGGATTCAAGGACGTCGTGGTCACGACGGCCAGCATCATGCACAAGCCGCAGGGCGCCTTTCCGGTCTTCCTGCTGACGGGCTACAGGTAGTTCCGCATGTCGAAGATTCTCGAGCGCATCAGTACCCTCGGCCTCGTGCTCCCCGAGCCACTCAAGACCCCGCCGGGCGTCGTGCTGCCGTTCCAGTTCGTCCGCATCGTGGGCAGCAGCGCGTTCATCTCGGGTCACGGACCGACGACCGCGGATGGGTCGTTGGCCCTGCCGCTCGGCAAGGTCGGACGCGATCTCACTGTGGAGCAGGGGTATGAGGCCGCCCGACTCGCGGGGCTCGCGATTCTCGGCAGCCTTGAGCGCTCGCTCGGCGATCTCGATCGCATCGTCGCGTGGACACGGGTCTTCGGGATGGTGAACTCAGCGCCCGGGTTCAACCGGCATCCGGCCGTCATCAATGGCTTCTCGGATCTGATCCTTGCGGTGTTCGGTCCCGAGGTCGGCGCGCACTCGCGCAGCGCGGTCGGCATGGCCGAACTGCCGTTCGATCTGCCTGTCGAGATCGAGGCGCAGATCGAGTTCAGGTGAGAACGAGGCCGGCGGGCTTGCGCCGTACCGGCCTCGCTCGAGGCTTACTTCAGGCGCGAGGCGATCTTGTCGAGGCCCGCCTGCGTGCAGACTTCGTCCTTGTCGCCGCCGGGCGCGCCGGACACCGACATGGCACCAATGATCTCGCCACCCACCTTGATCGGCAGCGCGCCGCGGCGGGCCGTGCCGATCTTCGGGTCGGCTTTCACTTCCGCATCGAGCGCTGCGTCGGTCTTCACGCGATCCGCGATCTCGCCGCTCGGCACCTTGTACTTGATCGTCGCCGTCGTCTTGGTCAGGCCGATCATCTGCGTGCGTTCGGGCGCACCGTCGTAGGACAGCATCACGACCGGTACGCCGGCCGAGTCGACCACCGTGGCCGTCGTCTTGTAGCCATTGGCGAGGCAGACAGCAATCGCGGTCTGGGCAGCTTCCACTGCGAGCGCCATCTCGGGGCCGCGGGCGCGAGGCGGGGCCGGAGGCAGTGCGCCGGGGGCAGGAGCGGCGGCCTGGGCCATGGCCGAGGCAGCAGCAAGCGAGGCGCACATCGCGAGGGAGCAACGGCTGAGTGTCCGCATGGTCGAGCGTCCTTGTATGGGGTTCCGAAAACGGGACGCCATGGTAACCGACTTCGTCGGGAAGGGCGTCCGGCGAGGCCTGTTGCGATCGGGTGTGCATAGCAACATGATGGACGTCCTCGCACAGACGATCTGCATTCACTGAATTACCAGCCTGCATGCCTGACCCCATCGGCAAAGTCTCGATCCGGCTTGCCATGCCGGCCGACATCCCGATCCTCAACCGGCTCATTCCCGAGTCAGTCCGGTCTCTACGGCATGGGTTCTATACGCATGCGCAGGCAGAGGCGGCCATCAGGCACGTGTTCGGCGTGGACTCGCAACTGGTCAGCGACGGCACTTACTTCGTGGCGGTCGACGGCGAGCAGCCCGTGGCCTGCGGCGGCTGGAGCTGGCGGCGCACGCTGTACGGGGGCGACCAGCGTCCGATGGGCGTGGGCAATCTCCTGGACCCGGCGGTGGATGCGGCCCGCATTCGCGCATTCTTTGTCGCGGGCACGCACGCGCGGCGAGGGATCGGGGCGAAGCTCCTGCAAGCCTGCGCCGCAGCAGCGAGTGCCAAAGGCTTTACCCGCCTCGAACTGATGTCGACGTTGCCCGGCGTGCCGTTCTACGCCAAGCTCGGGTTCACGGAGATCGAGCCTGTTGTCGACACGTTGCCTGACGGCACCCAGGTCGGCTTTGTCCGCATGACGCGAGCGGTGCACCTCCCCGGAGACCGGTTGCCTTGATCGACCGCATCCACGCCAGTCTCGGCATCACCCCTGCGTTGCTGGCGGGGCGAGCGCTGCGCCGCCATGAAGAAGCGCAGGGCCTCGCGACGGCCGAGAAAGCGCCAAACGGACGCGTACACTTCCTGTTGCCCGAGGCGGCCGATGCCTGGCGCGCGATGAAAGCCGCCGCGCAAGGCGATGGCATCGACATCCACATCCTGTCGGGCTTCCGCAGCATCGCGCGACAAGGCGAGTTGATCCAGGTGCGTCTCGACGGCGGCATGGCGATCGCGGAGGTCCTCAAGATCCTCGCGCCGCCGGGCTACAGCGAGCATCACACCGGTCGTGCAGTCGATGTCTCCACGCAGGGGATCAAGGCGCTCCAGCTTGAGTTCGAATCCACGCCCGCGTTCGCCTGGCTCACTGCCAATGCGGCAACGTTCGGCTTTGTGCTGTCCTTTCCAAGGAATAATCCCGCCGGCTACGACTACGAGCCGTGGCACTGGTGTTACCGCGAGCGTTGAGCAGCCCGCACGCGACGCGCTGTGACACAATTCCGCGAATGGACAGGATGCTGACCCAAGAGACGATCGCCGCAGGAGCGTTCTGCACCTGGCTGGCAGCAGCACGCGACTCGCTGCACGGCAATCGAGGCTCCGACGTCCCTTGCGGAGACTGCGTCGGCTGCTGCGTCTCGTCGTACTTCATTCCGGTACGGCCCGAGGACAAGGACGCCCTGGACGCGATTCCCGCCAAGTACCTGGTCAACGCGCCGAACGAGCCACGCGGCCAGTGGCTCATGGGCTATCGGGAGGACGGGACGTGTCCGATGCTGAGCGACCACAAGTGCACGATCTACGCGAAGCGTCCCCAGACCTGCCGCGACTATGATTGCCGGGTGTTCGCAGCGGCGGGCATCGACGCCGGCGGCGACGACAAGATCGTCATCAATCGCCGCGTCCACGCGTGGCGCTTCACCTATCCCTCCGCTGCCGACGTCGCTGCGCATGAAGCCGTCAAAGCCGCGGCGGCGTTCATCTCCACAAAGCGTGACAGTTTCCCGGGTGGCCGCGCTCCCACCGCACCCACCGGCATCGCGGTGCTCGCGGTGAAGGTCTATCCTGTTTTCCTGGACGCGGCCACGGAGGGCAAGGCGGACGCGGACATAGCGCTTGCGATCATCGCGGCCAGTCGCGAGTTCGATTCCCGTCCGCGCGGACACGCCCTTGGTTGATCCTGCTACGTGTCATCGGAACCTCAAGGACTCACCCCATGAACGCAGATGAATTGCGGGCTACGCAGGCTCCTCTCAAGGCGAGATACAAGGAAACACCGGACGCCGCGCAGGTGACGCTGCGGGCGCAGGGCCGGATCGGCGAGGGTGCCAGCTGCCGTGTCGAGACCGGCAAGGCACTCGTCGTGGCAGGACTGCATCCGGCTACCGGCGGCACCGGTCTGGCGGCCTGTTCCGGCGACATGCTGCTCGAAGCGCTGGTGGCCTGTGCCGGCGTCACGCTCAATGCCGTGGCAACCGCCCTCGGCATCGAACTGCGTGATGCCTCGCTGCTCGCTGAAGGCGACCTCGATTTTCGCGGCACGCTCGGCGTTTCCAAGGAGGTCCCCGTCGGCTTCCAGGACATCCGCCTGGAATTCGTGCTCGACACGGACGCATCGGAGGAGCAACTCGCCACGCTCATCAAGCTGACGGAGCGCTACTGCGTCGTCTACCAGACGCTAGCGCATCCGCCCTCGTTGGCGGTCACGCGCAAAGTGGCCTCCTCCTGAGGCGCTGATTCCACGAGCGTCCACGGGAACCGGGACTCGGTCGCTGTCGATTTGCAGAGCCCCCGGACGACCAAGGTCATCCAGATCCACGGAAGACGCGAGATGCCGCTCAGACTCTATGCCCACCCGTTTTCGTCCTATTGCCAGAAGGCGCTGACGGCGCTGTACGAGAACGGCACGCCGTTTGAACTGCGCGAGCTGGGGCCTGACCACCCGGATGCGGGTGCCGAGCTGGCGGCGTTGTGGCCGCTGATGCGGTTCCCGGTGCTCGTGGACGGTGCCCGCACTGTCATGGAAGCAACCATCGTCATCGAGTATCTCGATCTTCAATACCCGGGACCGGTGCGGTTGATCCCGGAAGACCCGAAGAAAGCGATCGACGTGCGGCTGCTCGACCGCTTCTTCGACAATTACGTCATGACACCGATGCAGAAAGTCGTGTTCGACGCGATTCGTCCGGGCGAACAACGTGATCCGTACGGGGTTGCCGAAGCGCGGAAGCTGCTCGACAAGGCTTACCGCTGGCTTGACGGCACCCTGTCCGGACGGGACTGGGCAGCGGGGAACTCGTTCTCGCTGGCAGATTGTGCCGCTGCGCCGTCATTGTTCTACGCGGACTGGGTCCATCCCGTCGATCCGGCGTTTGCCAACGTCGTCGCCTATCGGCAGCGCTTGCTGGCCCGTCCGTCGTTCGCGCGGGCGGTCGATGAAGCCCGGCCTTACCGCTCGTTCTTTCCGCTTGGCGCACCCGACCGCGACTAGACCGATTCGCCCTTGACGGGAACCGGAGTCCGGGCAACATCAGTACCATGTCCGTCCGCATCGCCTGCTTTCCGCCTGTTGCGCGCCGGGACGCGAGCGTCCTGGTCCTTGGCAGCATGCCGGGAGAAGCGTCGCTGCAGGCAGGGCAGTACTACGCCCACCCGCGCAACGCGTTCTGGCCGATCATGCGCGAGATCCTCGGCTTCCCTGCGAGCGCCGCTTATGGTGACCGCCTCGATGCATTGCGGGCCGGCGGAATCGCCCTGTGGGACGTGCTCGAGTCCTGCCAGCGCGCCGGCAGCCTCGACAGCGACATCAAGCCCGGCACGCTGGTCGTCAATGATTTCGCGTCCTTCTTCGCCGCGCACGGCAGGATCGCGCTCGTATGCTTCAACGGCACGACCGCCGAACGGTACTATCGCCGCCACGTCGAAGCGGCCCGCGAAGGGCTCAGGATCGAGTCCGTCCGCCTGCCGTCCACGAGTCCCGCGCACGCCGCGTTGACGCTGGCGGACAAGGTCGCCGCATGGCGCAGCGTGATCGCGCCGCATCTGCATTTCCAACACCATCGCAACACCCGGTAGACTGACCGGGGCCCCGGAGGAGCGACCATGGGAAAAGGAAGGTTCGAAGCGTTCAGCGACGGCGTACTCGCCATCATCATCACCATCATGGTGCTGGAGCTGAAGGTACCGCACGGCGAGACGCTGGACGCGATCAAGCCCCTGTTGCCCGTTTTCCTCAGCTACGTGCTGAGCTTCGTCTACGTCGGCATCTACTGGAACAACCACCACCACCTGATGCATACGGCCACGCGGGTCACCGGGCCGATGCTGTGGGCCAACCTGCACCTGCTGTTCTGGCTCTCGCTGTTTCCGTTCACGACGGGGTGGATGGGCGAGAACCACTTTGCGTCTGTGCCCTCGGCCGTGTATGGCGTCGTGCTGCTGATGGCCGCGATCGCGTACTACATCCTGCAGTCCACGATCCTCGCCACCAGCGGTCCGGACTCGGTGCTACGGCGGGCAGTCGGACGCGACTGGAAGGGCAAGTTGTCGCCCGTCCTCTATATGGCGGGCATCCTGTCCACGTACTGGGCAGCGTGGCTCGCGCAGGTGTTCTACGTGCTGGTCGCCGTTCTCTGGCTGATTCCCGACTCGCGGATCGAGCAGGAGCTGGCAAAGCGCGACGCGCATTGAGCGCGATGGCTGCCTCTCCCTCCATCAGCGGTCTGCAAGGCCTGGGTCCGCAGTCGCAGCAGATGCTCGCGCGGGCGGGGATCACCACGGTCGACGAGCTGCGCAGGATCGGTTCCGTGGCTGCCTATTGCCTAGCGAAGCGCGCAAATGCGAAAGTAAGCCTCAATCTGCTGTGGGGCGGGGAGCCTTGGCAGCAGATTGCTCGTCTGCACCGCACCAGCCTGCTGCTGGCGGTCGACGAGTACGAAAAGAACGACTGACACAGCACCTCTCTCCCGGCGGACTAACCCGGCAGGGAGCGAATGAGAAAGAACGATGTTCGGCGGGCCGAATCGAACGGTACTCGTTGCGGGCGCGAGCGGTGTCATCGGACGCAGGCTGTGCCGTCTGCTGGTCGAGGACGGCTGGAACGTCGTCGGCATGACCCGTTCGGAGGAAAAGGCCCAATCCCTCGCCGCCATGGGAGTCAAGCCGCTGGTCGTCGATGTGTTCGATGCCGGCAAGCTCAAGACCGCAGTGGTCGAGGCCAAACCCGCCATCGTCGTGCACATGCTGACGGACTTGCCGCCTGCCCTTGCGCCTGCCCTTGCGCCTGCCGCCATGGCCGCGGCCCGTGTCCGCAATGCCCACATCCGCGACATCGGCACCCGCAACCTGGTTGCCGCCGCCGTTGCAGCGGGCGCACAGCGTATGGTCGCGCAAAGCGTCTGCTTTGCTTACGCGCCGGGTCCGACGCCGTACCAGGAGGACCGGGCCCTGAACGCCGGTTCCATCGCGGGCAGCGACGGGGTCATCGCGCGCGGGGTCATCGCGCTGGAACGCCAGGTCATGGGAGCGCCGCTCACCGGTGTCGTCCTGCGATTCGGACGCTTCTACGGACCGGATACGGGGGTGGAAGCGCCGCCTGCGGGCGGGGCCGTCCATGTCGATGCGGCAGCGGATGCCGCGCGCCGCGCTGTCAGTCGGGGCAAGGCGGGTGCCTACAACATTGCCGAAGACAACAGCACCGTCGCCACGCAGAAAGCGAAGTTCGACCTCGACTGGCGGTCCGGCTTCCGCATCGGCTAGTCCGGGCGTCCATGCTCTCCCTAAGGGCAACGCCCTATGGGAATCCGGCGCCATCGCCCCCATGCTGGCAAGGCAGCCTGACGCATCCCGTGGCGGATCGAAGGCCGCCTTCATCCGAGCCGCTCAAGGAGACCCCATGTACTACATCGTCGACTCGTCCAAGACCTTTGAACAGGCATCGGCCGACCTCGATGCGGCCGTGAAGCGGAACGGCTTCGGCGTGCTGCATGTCCATGATCTCGGCAACACCCTGCGAAGCAAGGGCCAGGCGTTCACCGAGGAGTGCAAGGTGTTCGAAGTCTGCAATCCGGCCCAGGCCGCCAAGGTGCTGTCGACTGACATGCGCCTCAACATGGCGCTGCCGTGCCGGATCTCCGTTTTCACGGAGCAGGGCAAGACGAAGATCGGCCTGATCAAGCCCGTCCAGATGCTGTCGTCGCTGTCCCAGGACCCCGCGCTGGCGACGGTGGCAAGGGAAGTCGAGGACAAGACCATCCTCATGGTCAACGAGGCGAAGTAGCCGGAGACCGCAGTGCCCATCCCGTCGAACGGCAGGATGTGGGCGCGGGCCGTGGCCGTCTGGGCAGTCATCGCCGTGACCGAATCCGTGCACGGCACGCTGCGGCAACTGTTCCTCGCACCGCTCCTCGGCGACTTTCGCGCACGCCAGGTCAGCGTGTTCACCGGCAGCGTGCTCATCACGCTGATTGCGTTCCTCCTCATCCGCTGGATCGGGGCAACCAGGACCCGCACGCTGCTGGCGATCGGGCTGCTGTGGCTGGTGCTGACCCTGATCTTCGAGGTGAGCCTCGGTCGGCTGCTCGGCATCGACTGGCGGCGCATCCTCGCCGACTACGACCTCCGGCACGGGGGGCTCATGCTGATCGGGATGGTCGTGCTGCTGCTCGCACCGCTCGCCGCGGCGAGACTCAAGGAACGGCAGAGCACACGGACCGGGGATCGGCCACAATAGACGCAGGTCAGTCCTGCCGGGTTCACGATGTCACGCCAAGCTGTCCTTGCCTCGCTGGTTGCGGTCATCATCGTGCTGCTCGTGGTCTCCGGGTGGCGTCCCTTCGACCGTGCCACGTGGTGGATGGAAGTGGCGCCGGTGCTGATTGCGCTGCCGATCCTGGTCCTCACGCGCGACCGCTTCCCGCTGACGCCGATCCTGTACGGCCTCATCTTCGTCCATGCGGCGATCCTGATCGCGGGGGGTGCCTACACGTACGCGCGCGTGCCGTTCGGATTCTGGATGCAGGACGTCCTCGACCTCGGCCGCAACCCCTACGACAAGATCGGCCATTTCGCGCAGGGTCTCGTGCCCATGCTGCTCGCCCGGGAAGTCCTGCTGCGGAAGGGCTATGTCAACGGAACGCGCATCGCCGGCTTCCTGGCCATCTGCTTTGCGATGGCGATCAGTGCCTGGTATGAGCTGATCGAGTGGGGCGCCGCACTGGCGATGGGGCAGGGGGCGGACGAATTCCTCGGCACGCAGGGAGACGCCTGGGACACTCAGTCCGACATGTTCATGGCATTTCTCGGCGCCCTCGCCTCCTATGTGTTGCTGGCGCCGCTGCACGACCGCCAACTCCGCATGATCGCGAGGTGATGCATGTATGAAAAGAAGGTGGAGCCGCCTCTGCCCCGCAGCCGTTTCCTGTACCGGATCCTGCTCCACGGGCTCATTGCGGCAAGCCTGCTGCTTGCGTCCCTCGGCATCGGCATGACAGGGTACGAATACCTCGAGGACCTCCCCTGGCGCGACGCGTTCCTGAATTCGGCGATGCTGCTCGGAGGCATGGGCCCCGTCGACCCCCCGCATACCGACGCGGGCAAGGTGTTCGCGGGGCTCTATGCGCTGTATGCGGGACTCGTGTTCCTGCTGATCGTCGGCCTGGTGTTCACGCCGGTGGCGCACCGGCTGCTCCACAAGTTCCACTGGGACCAGCAAGCAGAATGAGGGTGTTGTGACGGAGCCACGCATTGCCATCCGCAGCGCACAGCGAGACGATGCGCCAGCCATAGCCGAGCTCGCCACCCAGCTCGGTTACCCCATGACTGCCGAAGAGGCAGCGGCACGATTCGCCCAGCTGGCGCGGATGCCGGATCATTGCGTGCTGGTGGCAGAACTGGAGGGCCAGGTGGCCGGCTGGGCGCATGTCGAACGCAGGGTGAACCTGGAGTCAGGTGTCCGCGCGGAATTGATGGGCCTGGTCGTTGACTCGCGGGTCCGGCGTGCCGGCATCGGCAAGCGCCTCGTAGCAGCCGTGGAACAGTGGGCCGTGACCGCCGGCCTCGAGACCATGGTGGTGCGCTCCAACGTCATTCGCGAGGCGGCCCACGCCTTCTATCGGCAGCTCGGTTATGAGACCGTCAAGTCACAGCGCGTATTTCAGAAGAGCATGAAGCACGATGCGGATCGAGCTTGAGCGTCCGACGCTGCTGCGCGAACCGGAGTTCCTGGAAGCCGTCAGGCACAGCCGCAAGCTGCACAAGGGCCTGGTCGCGCCGCCGGCCACGGCTGAGCGGTATCGCGCATATCTGAACGGGCTGCGTGCGGACAATCGCGAGGGTTTCTTCGTCGTCGTGAAGCAGACGGACAGTCTTGCCGGCGTGATCGCGATCAGCGAGATCGTCCGCGGTGCCTTCCGGTCCGCTTACCTCGGTTACTACGCGCTGGAACCGCATGCGGGAGAAGGGTATCTGCGGGAGGGATTGCAGAAGGTGATTGCACACGGCTTCGGCATGCTGAAGCTGCACCGGCTCGAAGCCAACATCCAGCCGGGCAACGAACGCTCCATTGCCCTCGCGAAGGGACTCGGCTTCAAGCGCGAAGGCTACTCGCGCCGCTATCTGAAAGTCTGCGGGCGCTGGCGGGACCACGAGCGCTGGGCACTGCTTGCGGATTGACCCTCGCCGGCCCCGCGAGGCATCGGTCCGCAGGCGATTCACTGCGGCAGATCACGTAAACTGCGGCCCGCAGGTCCGCGGGTGTCGCGGGCCACTCTGAACCGGGTTACCTCATGCGACTCCACTCGCGCTGCATCCTGGCCGTGCTGTGCACCGTCCTCCCGTGGCTGTCGTTGCAGGCCGCCGAGGCTGAGCCACCCGTGCCACCCGTGCCGGTCGTGCTGCGTCATGCGGGAACGGACCCGGTCGGCTTCGTGCTGGCAGGCTCCGTGAGCCAGGCGCTCGGCTCCACGCCTGAAGTCACGCAGGTGAGTGAGACCGGCGTACCGCGACTGGTGCTGATCGTCGCCACGGTCGATGGCAGCGTCGAGGACCCGGGCAAGCAGACGGCAGCCTCCATCAATGTGCTCTACGATGCCGATACGCTGCCGCTCAACGGCTACCTGATCACGGGACTCGTGCAGGTCTGCGGCATCACGCGGACCGAGGCCTGCGCGCAGGAGATCGTCGCGACGCTGCTTGCGGCCGTCGCACGGCTGCGTACCAGCCATCCGGAGCTGGCCGCGACGTTGCTGTCCCCATGACGAAGGGCGGTGACGCGGATGCCAGGCGGCAGGGCGCTGCCCGGCAAGGGCGCGCGGTGCTGTACCTGGTGGGAGGCGTGCTGGCGGGCGGTGCCGTGCTGCTCGATCTGCTGCCGTCGCTGGCGCCCTTCGCCTCGCCCCTGCGCGTCAGGATCTGTGCGTTGGCAGGCGCGTTCTTCCTCGCGCTGGGGCGGTTCGGCTCGCCCCGCTTTCTCGCCCGGCTCGGCACGGGATGGGGTCGTCCGCGCTGACGCCCGCGGGCGGACCTCGTCCGGCCGCTACTTCAGCTGCAATCGCGTCCACCCGGCATCGACGAGTTCGCCGCGCCAGGTATAGCCCTGCAGGTCGATATGGTATTCGCCGGGACCGAATGCCGAGGAATTGAGCGCGATCCGCAGTTCCCGGTTGGAATCCGGCGAGATGCGCCGGATCTGCATGATGCGGGCCTCGCCGGCCTTTTCGATCGTGACGGAGAACGTGTTGAAACGCACCTCGGTGACATCGATCCGCAGTTCGAGCAACTGCGGCGGATCGGGCCAGGCCACCGACACGCTGGGCGCCGACTGCGGCCCCTGCGTACCGGGGGTGAGCTTGTAGCTCTGGACGCCTGACGGCGGCTTCAGGCGGGCGGTTTCCGCCGAGGTATTCATCGTGGCGAGCCGGTCCTCGAGCTTCTGTACCGCCATCAGGTGGTAGGCAATGCCGGCGCCAGCCACGAGGACGGCGACGAGCAGCAGCGCAAGCTGTCTGCCGCGACCCTCGGCGCGCTGGGAGTCCGACGGGGAGAGGTCGTCGATGTCATCGCTCATCTCGGCCGCTTCGCGCGTCGCGGAGGACGGGATCGCCGGGAACATGCCCGTCTCGCTGTCTTCGAACGGCCGCTTTGCGAGTCGTGTCTTGAGCCGCACCGGAATCGGCAGCCTTGCGAGGAACTCCGGGTGCTCGAGGCAGTACTTCTCGAATGCGCGGGCTTCGCGGACGAGCAGGTCACCCGACAGGTAACGCTCGACGACTTCTTGCGATTCGATGTAGGCGCGATCCATGTGGGCTACATTGCCGTAAGTGACACCGCGACATTATGACGAATATCTGCACGATTCGCAGAGATATGCGGCGTGCCACGGCCCGTACCGTCTCCTACTCTGGCGCCATGTTCACCGGAGTCTTCAGGGATCGCACGCAAGCCCGCCTCGGGCCCGCCCGGACCCCCGAACAGGTGCTGAAGCGCCTGTTGCAGGGGCGCAGCGTCCGGCCATACCGCTTCCTGCGACGCGCGCCCATCGGGCCGTTCGTCGTGGACTACCTGTGCCCGGAGAAGGCGGTCGTCATCGAGCTCATGACCGAACATCGGGCGTTCCAGAGCCAGGACGCCACCGATCGCGCACTGATGCTCGAACGCTTCGGCTATCGCGTCCTGCGCTTCTGGAGCAAGGAGATTACGGACAGCCCGGACCTCGTGCTCCGGCAGATCCTGCAGGCACTTGCCTGACTCGATTCCTGCGGGAGGCCCACTGCCGCGGCCCAAGCGGAAGCACAGACAAGTTTCTTTGCGCTGCAACTTAAAAAAATCCGCGGCCGCGAGGGTGCGGCTTCGCGTCCCACGGCTATGATAGCTGCGAGGTCGGCACTGGCGACGGCATTGCCGGCAGCGATCGCAACCGCAGTCCGCGACGGACCGGGCGACTCAACGAATCGACGCAACAGGGGATGGGTATGACTCAGAAGCGGATTGCCTACGTAACGGGCGGAATGGGTGGCATCGGCACCGCGATCTGCAAGCAGCTGGCCCAGGGCGGGCATACGGTAGTGGCGGGCTGCGGCCCGAACTCTCCCCGCAAGGATCGCTGGATCGGCGAGATGAAAGCCCAGGGCTTCAGCATCATCGCGTCAGAAGGCAACGTGGCCGACTGGGATTCCACCGTGGCCGCGTTCGAGAAGGTCACCAAGGAGGTCGGCCCGATCGACATCCTCGTCAACAACGCGGGCATTACCCGTGACGGCGTGTTCCGCAAGATGAGCAAGGCCGACTGGGATGCCGTCATCAACACCAACCTGAACAGCCTCTTCAACGTGACGAAGCAGGTCATCGAGGGCATGGTCGAACGCAACTGGGGCCGCATCATCAGCATCTCGTCGGTCAACGGCCAGAAAGGGCAGTTCGGCCAGACGAACTATTCGACGGCGAAGGCCGGCATCCACGGCTTCACGATGGCGCTGGCCCAGGAAGTCGCGAACAAGGGCGTCACCGTGAACACCGTCTCGCCGGGCTACATCGGCACCGACATGGTCAAGGCCATCCGCCCCGACGTCCTCGAGAAGATCATCGCGACGATCCCGGTCAAGCGCCTCGGCGAACCCGATGAAATCGGCTCCATCGTCCGCTGGATCGCCTCGGACGACGCCGGCTTCGCCACCGGCGCGGACTTCTCGCTCAACGGCGGCCTCCACATGGGCTAAGCGAAAGCGGGAGCCGGTATTGCGGCTCCCCGCTTTCGACGGTGCGACCGGCCGGCTTTGCCGGCAAGGGGGCCTGCCGGCAAGTAGGTCGACTGCGTCGACAAGTGGGCCTAACGGCAGGCCAGAACGGAATCCTGTGAATCGTGCCTTGCCTCTGACTTGCCGACAGGCTTCCCTTGCTGGCAAAGCCGGCCGGTCGCTCCTGTCGTCGCAATGGATCTCCGCCCCCGCACGTCTCGCCATTCATTCCTCCGTAGCTTGCACTGCAAGATCCCCTGCTCACTCCTAATGCGTTGCAGTGCGCGTCGACGAATTCGCGAACTTGAAACTCGTCGACTGCTTCGCTCCGCGTGTCACCGCGCACAGGCCCTGCGCGCATTTTGGTGCAAACAATTTACCCGCACGCACCCGCATTGCGTGCGGGTAAAGCAGAGCTTTCTGCGTCCAGTCTGCTGTTGTTTCCGCTGCAACAAGGGTACACACTCAGCGCCGTTTCGGGGGATGCGCTGCATGTTTCGACGTGCAATGGATCGAAATCAGCAGTGCCTCGCAATTCACAGCGTGAATCAGGAATAGGGTAACGCCTCGCTATTTCACTACAGCAGCGTGACTCGCCTGCCGCTTCTCCTGCGGTTCAAGGGGAAGCAAGATGAGGTTCATCATCATGTCGATGCATACCTTGCAACGCCTTGCCCTTCCGCTGATCCTCGCCGGCAGCGTACTCAGCGGATTCCAGTCGAACGCACTCGCCGCCAGCATCGCCGATGTCGGCAACGTGCCCGCGGTATGGAAGGAACAGCAGATCCGTTTCTACTTCGTGACGCCTGGGGCCACCCACTCCTGCAACGCCATCCAGGCGAAGCTGCGCGCATTGCTCACCGATCTCGGCGCCGCCGATGGGCTCAGCGTCAACGTGAAGAGTTGCACGGACGGCATCCGCAAGGCCGCACTGAACGTGCGCTCGGGCGGCAGGCAGGACGACTTCATGCTGGACGGTGCGACCACGCCGCTGGTCACGATCACGATCCGCAGCCTGGTGCCCGAAACACCGGAAACCATCGCCGCCCTGCAGGCCGATCGCGGCACCGCAGAACTCCGGGCGCTGGTGCGCCAAGAAGGCGGCCTCGACCCGGCGTATGCGAGCGCTGTTGCCGGTGAATGGAAGCAGGTGCGGCTCTCCGACCGCACCCGCTATCTCGATGCGTCAGACTGCGACCTGCTGCAACAGGTACGGGCCCAGGTGTTTGCCAAGATGGCCGTCAGGGTCGTGAAGGACAGCGGCACCTGCCAGCGCCGCAGTGTGAGCCTCAGGCTCGGCGCACCGAACCTGCACGTGGAAGCCCTCGTGCCGGTCCGTCGCGACACGACGACCAACACGACCGGCTAGAGCGCCGCTGCAGCCGTCGCCTAGGGAACCTCTGCACAGGTTTCACGGCCGCGACGGCGAGCCCCACGTTGAGTTGGACTTGGGAGCAGGGCGAGGCGCGACGACCGCAGTGTACAGAATGTACATAAGGGAGGAGCAACACTGCCCTGCTCCCAAATCTGAAAGAAGTGGGGATCCCGTCCCGATCAATGAATAAATAGTCGTTTAATGGGTTGCGCCTCTAATCCTCTGCTGCGTCGTTACGGACCTTGTCAATATTCCCGATATTG
>CAIUGU010000157.1 GCA_903898785.1 uncultured Pseudomonadota bacterium
AAGGAGGCGCGAAGTAGCGCAGCGTGAAGCTGTGCTGACGAGCAGACGACCGAGGCCTGAAGGAACCACCGGCCAGGGCAGGCCGGAGAGAGTGGCGGCCAGGGATTCGCGACAGAACGCCAGAGGGAGTCTGGCGCCGCAGGAATCCGATCTGGCCGCCCAGGAGCCGATGCCGCGATATGCGCATACCGCCGGCAACGGAGGCACTACTGGCAGAGACCAAGAACAAGAGACAAAGACACAATGACCATGAACAGGATTGCGCTGATACTGACCGCCAGCGCTTTGACTCTTCTGGCAGCCGCGATCAGTCCTGCGAAGGCTGCGGACCCTGAGCCCGGCGGACCCGCCATCATCCAGCTCGACCGGCTGGAGGGCCTGTACGGGCCCGTAACATTCGATCACGCCAAGCACGCCACCCGCTACGCGGAGGGCTGCGGCGACTGCCACCACCAGCACGGCGGGTACGACAAGAATCCCTGCAAGCGCTGCCATGCGATCGACGCAGCGCAGTTCAAGGAATCGGTAACGCGCAATTTCAGCGCCTGCAGCAAATGCCACGGCGACTACGACGTCGAGGCCTTGGACACGCCCAGCCTCAAGGTTGCCTACCACGAGGTGTGCTTCAGCTGCCACAGAAAGACCGGCGATGTCGGCAAGACGCCCGCGAGCTGCGGGCAGCTGTGTCACGTGGAGAAGTGAGCAGGACGAGGGTTGCAGCACGCCAGCAGGCGAATGACAAGAAGAGGCGCACTCATGGCAGACAAACAGATTTCGATCAACGCCGGTGACGGCGAAGCCAGCGGCCCCGCGTCGCAGACGATCAGCCGCAGGAATTTCCTGGGCGGCGCCGCTGTGTTCGGCGGCGCCACACTGGTCGGTGCCCCGTGCACCGCGGAGGCAGCTGCGGACTTCGAGGGCTGGCCGGACCGGGTCGGCATGCTGACGGACCTTACGGCCTGCGTGGGCTGCAGGAGTTGCGAGCGGGCCTGTAACGCGGAGAACAAATTGCCCGCGCCCGAGCAACCGTTCGACGATCCCAGCGTGTTCGAGCAGATGAGGAGGCCGACTTCGTCCGCCTATACGGTCGTCAACAGGTACCAGAGCGCCGATGGCAAGGGCGGCCCCGTGTACCGCAAGCTGCAGTGCAACCATTGCAACGAGCCAGCCTGCGCGACCGCCTGCCCGGCGCGCGCCTATCGCAAGACACCGGAGGGCGCGGTCGCCTACAACGAAGACCTGTGCTTCGGTTGTCGCTACTGCATGGCCGCCTGCCCGTTCAACGCGCCGGCGTACAGCTACGAGAGCGCGTTCGAGCCCAAGATCGTCAAGTGCACGTTCTGCTACCCCCGGATCAAGAAAGGGCTGATTCCTGCATGCGCAGACGCCTGCCCGGCCGGGGCGCTGACGTTCGGCAAGCGCAGCGACCTGATCAAGCTTGCCCGGAACAAGATCGAGAATGCCCCCGATCGATACATCGACCACATCTACGGCGAGCAGGAAGCCGGCGGCACCTCCTGGATGTACCTGTCGGGCGTGCCCTTCGGCGACGTCGGGTTCCCGACCAACCTGGGGAAGGAGCCGATGATCGAGCACACCAGGGGGTTCCTCGCCGCGGTTCCGACGGTCCTCGTGGTCTGGCCAGCCCTGTTCGGCATGTGTTACTCGGCACTGAAGCACCGGGAAGCGGCCGTGGCCAGGGAGGAGGAAGAGGAGAACAAGAAGGAGGCGAACCGTGGCTAACCAGGCATACGCACTGCCCATCGGGGCAGACCCCCAGAGCTTCCGCTCATGGTTCATGAACAAGCTCCGCATGGGCATGAGCTGGCAGGACTACGGCCGGTCGCTCGTCACGCCGTTCAACATCGTGGCCGCGCTGGTGCTGATGGTCGGCCTGCCGGTCATCGTCTGGCGTTTCATGTATGGCCTCGGCACCGTGACCCACGCCTCGAACGACTACCCGTGGGGGCTGTTCCTCGGCTGGGGACTGTTCGGCGGCGTACCGCTGTCCGCGACCGGTTTCGTGATGGCCACCGCGTACTACATCTTCGGCTTCAAGAGGTACGCGCCGATGGTGCGGATCGGGATCCTGACGGGATTCCTCGGCTACCTGTTTGCGGTCCTGTACCTGCTGATCGACCTCGGGCGACCGTGGCGGATCTACTTCCCGATGACGATCTCGTTCGGCACCGCCTCGGTGCTGTTCCTGGTGGCGTGGCACGTGGCCCTCTACCTCACCGTGCAGCTCCTCGAGTTCAGCCCGGCGATCTTCGAGTGGCTGAATTCGGATAGGACGCGCGGCTGGGCCAAGAGGATCACGATCGGCATGACGATCGCCGGCATCATGCTGTCGACGCTGCACCAATCGGCGCTCGGCGCAATGTTCCTGCTGTCTCCGGGCAGGGTCCATCCCCTGTGGTGGTCGCCGTACCTGCCGCAGCTCTTCCTTGCGTCGAGCGTCTATGTGGCGATGGCGATGGTGATCGTGGTGAGCGCGCTGGCGGCGCGGTTCCTCAGGGAGCGATGTGACGAAGTCTTCCTCGGCCGCCTGGACGAACTCACGATCGGGCTCGGCAAGGCCTGCGCGGTCGGGATGTACGTTTACTTCATCATGAAGATCATCTCGGTCGTCCACGACGCGGAATGGGCGCTGCTCGCCACGCCCTACGGCTACTGGTTCCTCGTGGAGGTGCTGGGCTTCGTGTTGTTGCCGGCGCTGGTGCTCACCGCAGGGTTCAAGGCATCGCGGGTGGGCGTGGTGCGGTTCGGCGCGGTGCTGGCCGTGATCGGCGTGCTCGTGAACCGGCTCAACGTCTCGACCCTCGCGCTCAACTACAACCTGCCGGACCACCTGCACCACATCATTCCGCCGCGCGGGGAGCTGATCATCGTGGCGACGCTTACGGTGCTCCACATCCTGATCTTCCGCTGGATCGTCAACCGCATGGCGGTGACCCGGGCGGATCCCGGATTCAAGGAACACTGACCTCGGAGAATAGGGCACAAGAGGGTGTTCGCAGCACGGCACAGACCGGCAATGACCGATCGGCTGCCGAGGTTGCTGCGGCTCCTCGGGGTCGTGGCCCTGGGGACCTTCGTCCACGTGGCCGCGCTGGCCGAGACCGCGGCCTGCCTCGCCTGCCACGCGGACAAGGGCCCTGCAATCGAGTTTTCCCAGGGTGGCAGGATTGAGGCCTTTGTCGACGAGGGGAAATTCAAGGCCTCGGTGCACGGCTTCCTGGCCTGCACGGACTGCCACGACCGGTCGCTGACCGGAAAGGGCCATGAGCAGCAGCGCTTCAGGAGCGAGGAGCTCTTCAAGCTCCGCTACTCCCGCATCTGCAGGCGCTGCCATCTTGATGAGGAACTCGGTGGCTCAGCGGTGCATGCGACGCTGCTCGAGCAGGAAGCTGCGGGGCGCGTTCCGGTGTGCACCGACTGTCACCCGGCCCACTCGATCATGCCGGTCGGTGGAGGCGCGGTCCTGGATGACGAGACGGCTCATTGCCTGGGGTGCCACCCGGCACAAGCCCCGGCGGTGGTGCCGGGCGAAGCCACGGTGGGCGCGGCCGCCCCCGCTCCCAAGGTCCACGGCAACCTGAGCTGTTCGGGATGTCACGCAGGATATTCCCGGCAGTCGCACCTTCGGGAAGGCGTCGCTGGCGGCCGCCTCGGAACGGCAGCGCGCGACGAGCTCTGCAAGCGCTGTCACTTCGACATGTATACCAAGTCGCTGGAGGGCATCCACTACAACCCGCTGA
>CAIUGU010000158.1 GCA_903898785.1 uncultured Pseudomonadota bacterium
CCGTGCGCATCGACGACCGCTAGCAGCCCACATGCCCAAATTCAGAATCCTGGTGATCGACGACGAGGCGGCCATCCGCGACTCGCTGCGGATGACGCTCGAGTACGAAGGCTACGAGTGCATCCTGGCGGCCACCGGCCCTGAGGGGCTGACGCTGGCCGACCGCGAGCTGCCAGACCTCGTGCTGCTCGACGTGAAGATGCCAGGCATGGACGGCCTCGAGGTGCTCGAACGGCTGCGTGCCGCGCACGAGACGCTACCGGTCATTGTCGTGTCTGGCCACGGCACCATCAGCACCGCCGTCGAGGCGACGAAGAAGGGGGCGTTCGACTTCATCGAGAAGCCGTTCGCCAGCGACCGCGTGCTCCTCAGCTTGCGCCATGCGCTCGACCAACGGCAGCTGCGCGATGAGAACCGCACGCTGAAGCGCGCCGTCGAAGTGCGGCACCAGATGATTGGCGACAGCGCGGCGCTGCGCAGCGTGATGACCGCCATCGGCAAAGCGGCGCCGACCAACGCCACCGTGCTGATCCAGGGTGAGAGCGGCGTCGGCAAGGAACTGGTGGCGCGCACCATCCATCGCAACAGCTTGCGTAGCCGCGAGCGGTTCGTGCAGGTGAACTGCGCGGCCATTCCGGAGGAGCTGATCGAGTCCGAGCTGTTCGGCCACGAGAAGGGGTCGTTCACCGGCGCCACCGAGAAGCAGACGGGCAAGTTCGAGCAGGCGGACCGGGGCACCATCTTCCTCGACGAGGTGGGCGACATGAGCCCGAAGACGCAAGCCAAGGTGCTGCGCGTCCTGCAGGAGGGCGAAGTCGAGCGCCTTGGATCGGCGCGCACCATCAAGGTGGACGTTCGGGTGATCGCGGCCACGAACAAGAACCTCGAAGAGGAAATCGAGAAGGGGAACTTCCGCGAGGACCTGTACTTCCGTCTCGCGGTTATCCCGATTTACGTCCCGCCGCTGCGCGAGCGGCCAGAGGACGTGCCGCTCCTCGTGCGGCATTACATGGACTACTTCTGCCGCGAGAGCAACGCCAGGCCGCGCCGCATCACCAATGCGGCGATGGAGGCGCTGTCGCGCTACCGCTGGAAGGGCAACATCCGCGAACTGCGCAACACGGTCGAGCGGATGATGATCATGGCGCCGGGCGACACGATCGACCTGCCGGATCTGCCGGGCGCGGTGCGCACGCCCGGCGCGACGACTGGCGGCCGGGTGGCCGCTCCGGCGCACGCTGTGAGTGGGGCGTCCGAGGCGGTTGCGCCAGGGACGCTGCGCGAGTTCAAGGACAACGCCGAGCGGGCCTTCCTGGTGCAGAAGCTGCGCGAACACGGCTGGAACATCTCGAAGACCGCTGAGGTCATCGATACGCCGCGCAGCAACCTGTACAAGAAGCTCGAGCAGTACCAGATTTCGCAGGAGAGCGACGGATAGGCACCATTGCTGGGTTGCAGCGTGCTGACCGCCGATTGAGATGCGGGGCTGTCAGCGACCTGGTTGCTTCGTCAGATCAATCCGAACTCAGCAATCCGCCATCTCCCGATACAATGGGGACGTTCGCAGTGGACCAGACGATCGTCGTCCGGTACGGGCCTGGCGCAAGCCGGGTACTCGGCCGGAGGGAGGAAAGTCCGAACTCCGCAGGGCAGTGCGCCGGGTAACGCCCGGTCAGGGCAACTTGAAGGAAAGTGGCACAGAAAACATACAGCTGACGTCCACCGCAAGGTGGGCAAGCAATGGTGAAAAGGTGCGGTAAGAGCGCACCGCGCTCGTGGCAACACGAGTGGCAGGCAAAACCCCGCACGGAGCAAGACCAAATAGGGGAGCACCCGGCTTCGGCCGGAACGGACGGCCCGTCCGTCGCTTCCGGGTAGGTTGCTTGATTCCGCCAGTAATGGCGGAGCTAGAGGAATGATCGTCATCCCGCGCAAGCGGGGTACAGAATTCGGCTTACCGGTCCACTGCGAACACTTACATCGCTCATGAAAAAGCTGCTGTCGCTCACGGTCGTTCTCGGTCTTGTATCGCTCGCGCTGGTCACGGCGCAGCAGCCCTCGCCTGGGCAGATCGTGCGGCGTCCCGCCGAAGGGCGCGAGCCCGACCTGCCGCAACCCAAGATTCGCGAGTACCACCCGCGCTCGACGCTGGTGGTGCCGCAGCACCCGGTGCCGAAGGCGAAGTATCCGGTCATCGACTTCCACCATCACCCGCCGCAATCGATGACGGTGGACGATGTGAACCGAGTGGGCGACGCGATGGCCGGGTTGAACCTCGGTCTCATGATCAACGCCAACTCCACCCCGAGTGCGCGCCTGAAGCCGGCCATGGACGCCATTGCGGCCAGCCGCTACAAGGGCAAGATGGTGATGTTCACCGGCCTGGACCTGCGCAACGTGGGGCCGGGGTCTGGTCAGAAGATC
>CAIUGU010000159.1 GCA_903898785.1 uncultured Pseudomonadota bacterium
GGCACATACCTTCGGCTTCAAGCTTGAGAGCGGGTGAAGCGGTGCGCTCCGCGGTCGATGGATGCGACCCGCGAGCAGCCGGCATTGGCGACCGGCCACTGGCATTGGCATACTGCCCGCATGCCATCCCTCATCCCCGTCCCACGCGCTGAGCGTTCCGCGGGCATCGATATCGCCCGCGGGCTTGCGCTGCTCGGCATCATCGTGGTGAATGCGCGCTTCTTCTTCCTGCCGTTCGCGACGGTGGTCGCAATGGGCCCGCTGCCCGAGGGGCTGCAGCGATCCTCCCTCGACTGGGCCGTGCACGACGCGGTGGATGTGCTCGCCAGCTACAAGTTCATCTCGGTGTTCTCGCTGCTGTTCGGGTTCGGGCTGGCGCAACAGGCGGCCCGGTGCGCGGCCTTGGGTCGCTCTCGCTGGCGCATGGGCCTCCGCAGGCTGGGGCTGCTGCTGGCCATCGGCCTGCTGCACGGGCTGCTCGTGTGGGATGGCGACATCCTGACGCTGTACTCGATCGTCGGAACCGTGGTTCTTGCGTGCATCGGCTTGGATGACCGCTGGCTGCGCAGGGTGACGATGGGCGTTGTCGCGCTGATCCTGCTCGTCACCGTGGCCAGCGCCGGTATGCAGTGGGGGTTCTTCGGCGCAGCAGCCGACGATGGCTCAGTCGCGGTGGTGGCAGAGCATCCGCTGCGCGGCGTCGATGCGATGACGGACGCCGGATTCGACATCTCCTCGCCGACCTGGATCGAAGCCGAGGTGCTCGCCTTCCGCCAGGGGCCATGGCTTGATGCGACAGCATTCCGAGCGGCTTCCTACGCACTCAGCTTGCTGCTCGCGCCCATCTCGTATGGATGGCAGCCGCTCCTCATGATGCTGGTCGGTGTGTGGGCACAGCGGACCCGGCTCTTCGCGCCGGAGTCAGGTTCCCGTCGACGCGTGCTTGCCGTGCGACTGATTGCCGCGGGGCTTCCGTTTGCAGCGGCTGCGGTACTGCCGGGGTGGTTCCTCGGGCGGGAAAGCCCCGCGGCAATCGCGCTCTTCACGCTTGCCTTGCAGATGAGCGCCTTGTTGCTGCCTGTGGGCTACGCCTGCCTCGCGGTCGAGTTCGGGCCGCGGCTTCCGACCCTGCTACGGGCACCAATCCAGGCCGCGGGCTCGATCGGGCTGACCGTGTACCTCTGCGAGTCGCTGGTCTGCACGGGCATTGCATCCTGGTGGGGACTGGCCCGCTTCGGCACCATGACCGATGCCCAGTTCACCGCGATTGTGATCGGCGTATGGGCCGGGTTGATGGTGGCGGCGCTGGCGTGGACCCGGGTCTTCGGCAGCGGTCCCACGGAGCGATTGTGGCGGTGGGGCACGTACGGGTGACCGTGCTCCGCCATTGAGTCCGCAGCGTGGGCGGTCGCCGCGCTCGGCATGGTGACCCTTTCGGCCTTCGCGGCGAGATGAGATCGCCCGCATGCGGCGTATGCGTGCCTTCGGTCAACCCCATGCGCCGAGCAGCACGCCGAGGTCGGAGCCGTTCACCGTGCCGTCGCGATTGATGTCGCCGGCGCACGGAGACCCGGCGCACGGGCCCCACGCGCCGAGCAGGATGCCGAGGTCGCGGCCGTTGACGGCTCCGTCGCAATCGAGGTCGGCGTTCGCGCAAGGGGCGGACCAGTAGCGGTGCAGCACGTCGGTCCCGGTCACGAGCAGGCTGCCGTCGGCCGCGAGCGCCGGGCTCTGGTTCATCCCCATGACGGAAATGCGCCACTCCTCGGAGAGCGTCGGCGAGAAGGCCCGAAGGTCGCCGATCACGTCGCCCGCGCCGTTCGAGTTGTTGTGGAACACGCGGCCGCGCGAGTCGACCGCGACGAGCGACGAGGTGAAGCCGTGCGCGGCAAGCACGGGGCTCGCCGATTCGGCCCGGAGCACGCCCGTCTGCTGGTCGCGGATCTGCAGGTGCCCGAGCGGCGAGAGGAGCGTCACCCCTCCGTCCGGGGTGACGCCGTGGCGGGCGAACGGCTCGTACCTGGTCGGCGCGGTCCACAGCAGCTCGAAGCCGCTTCCGGTGTCGCGGAAGGCGTAGAAGAGGTCGATCGTCGGCCCCTCGTTGCTCGAGCGCAGGTAGAAGACGAAGCCGCCCGGCGCGCAGAACGGCGAGTTCTGGTTCAGGAATCCCGGCATCGTCTGGCTGGAGTACTGCCTCAGACCGGTGACTGCGCTGAAGCGCGAGATCCGCTGGCCGCTGGGCGCGGTCTCATCGATGTAGATGGCATCTCCGTCACGTGCCGGCCCGCAATGGCCGCTGACGCTGCATGTGCGCGTCGAATGCCAGACCGTCGCGCCCGTCATGGCGTCGATCCGGCGGATCTCGTTGTGGCTCGCGAAAATCGGGTCACCGTCGTCCATGAAGGCAATGCCCTCGTTGGCCGCAGTCCTGACCTCGTCGTTCGACACCCACAGCACGGCGCCGGTCTGCGCGCTCAGGCAGTGGACGCGCGCCGCCGAAGCTGCGCCGTTTCCGCCACGTCCCACGTACACGCGTCCGTCGCGCGCGCCGTAGACGACCGTCGACCAGTCGTCGGGCTCGAACGGGCAGTCGAACGTCCACAGGGTCACGCCGGTCCGGATGTCGAGGCAGTGCACGCGTGCGTCGACAGCGGGCGGCTCGTACGGGGCCCACGCGTAGGTCTGGCGCACCGTGAACATGCGGTGGCCCTCGGTGATCGGGCTCCACGCGATGAGGCACGGCATGTCGCTCCGCGTCCACGTCGCTGTCGCGGCATCGGGGCCGGCCACCGCGGCGAGCGAGTTCTGTCGTGCGTTGCCGCCCAGGTTCGACCAGTCGGCGAGCGACACTGCGGAAAGGCCGAGCGAGGCGGCCGCGACGAGGATCCGGAGGGAAGTCTTCATGGGAGAGTCCGAGGCGGCGCCAGGATCCCCAGACACTAGCCCACGCCACGGGGCTGTCAACAGATTCCGCGGGAAGATTGCGCGCTTGGAACGCGGTTTGGCATGTAAGGCCGGGCTCGCGGAGGTGATCGAGACCGCCGCAAGTGGGTGGGCCCGAGCCGTTGCGAGGAGAGCGGGTGAAGGGACTTGCACCCGCCGCAGGCGGGTCCGAAGGCCCCGAGCGGCGGAGCCGCCCACGGACCGGGCGCAGCCCGGGACGCATCGAACGCTCTCAAAAGCGCAGCAACCGAGGCCTTGGGCCTCGGTTGCAA
>CAIUGU010000160.1 GCA_903898785.1 uncultured Pseudomonadota bacterium
CGCGCTGGTGTCGTGCCGCTCCAGCGCCTGAAGGCGCGCGTAAAGGCGCTGGCCTCGGCATAGTCCAGCATCTCGGCGATCTGGCTCACGTCCAGCGCCGAATAGCCGAGCATCTCTCGCGCGACTTCGTACCGGCATTCGTCGACCAGCTCGCGGAAACCCACGCCGTAGGGCTTTAGGCGCCGTGCCAGCGTCGAGCTGTGCATCGAGAACAGCGCGGCCAGCTGGTCCGAGCGGGCATGCCTGGTGAGCAGCGCGGTGCGCAGCACGCTGCGCACCTGCTCGGGGAAGTCCGCTGCGTGTCGCGCCTCGATGGCATCGATCTCCTTCTGCAGCACGCGCCGCAGCGCCGGGTCGGCCTGGGCCACCGGGCGTTGCAGCCAGGTGGAGGCAAAGCGCACCGAGTAGTCCGTTGCGTCGAATTTGAGCGTGGTACGGAAGCACATGCGGAAGGGCTGCAGCTGGGCCGGCTCGCGGTGCGCGAAGCGCACTTCGATCGGCGTCCACCCGGGGCCGCACAGCTCGCGCAGGATGTTGCAGTACAAGGCCAGCGCACCGTCGCCCACCTGGTCGACCGCGTCGACACCCGGCTGGTAGATCTCCCAGTTCAGCGTGGCGACATCGCCGTCCACCGTGAGCGCCGACTTTCCGCCGCGCACATGGGTGTGGAGGTAGCGCACGAAGCTGCGCAGCGCCGTCTCCACGTCCGGCGAATAGCGCACCAGCAGCCCGGCCAGCCCAAGCGAATGCAGGCCGTCGCGCTGGCCCACCAGCAGCCCGATGTGCGGGCAGCCGCTGTGCGCCACGGCCAGCGCCACCAATCGGTTGTGCACCGTCAGCGGGATCTGGTTGTCCGGGTCGTCGAAGACCTTCGGATCGACGCCTTCCGCCGCCAGCAATTCGGCAGGGTCCACACCCATGCCGAGCAGGATGTCCGCCATCGGCAACAGCGTGCCAACGCGCACCGAGCCGCCATTAGCGGACCCGCCCTTCTTCGAGGACTTCATCGAGGTCGTGCGTATATCCATCGTTGATGCAGATCAAGCCAGAGACCTGGCCGTGCACGGAAATGTCAAGTCGCTGCGCGAAAGTGTCAAGAGATCTTGATTATCTCTGGATATCCTTTGGAGCCATGGTTCGCGGCGCCGAGATCATCCAGTTCAGCACCGACGGAGGGTTGGCTGCGCAGGGCAAGAGAATCCAAGAGTATGTCGCGAGCCACATGAAGAAGTAGGTGCCGATGCGGTACTGGCCCGCTGCGGGCAGGTACCTTCTCAACCCCCGGGCGGCAACACGCCCATTCACAGGAAGAACCCATGAAACTCAGAATCGGATTGCACGGTGATCGCCGCACCGCCAAAAACACGCGCGGACGGCCCTTCTGCGGACTCGGTGCCTTCGTCGGCGTCGGGCCGACGATGCGGGCCCATGTCTACACGGCGGCCAATCTCGACGAGCTCACGATCGACAGCCACAAGAAGATGGACGGGCCGCGACTGGCCAAGCAGTTCGAGGTTGACATGTGCATGGTCAACGGTGGCCGCTACTGGCTGATGGACGAGCAGGATGTCCAGGGCGGTGACGTCGTGAACTTCGATGGCGTCAATCTGCTCTACGGCGGCGAGATGACCGGGGCCGAGATGATGGCCCAGATGCAGACGCCGTATGCGGCCAACCTGATCTACCGCAACAGCAACTGGATCTGGCACGCCGGCACGCCGGTGCACCTGATTCGCGAGCCGAGCGGCACGGTGTGGGTGATGCAGGAATACACCAAGGACGTCGACCCCAGCCTGACGCTCGACAACCTGCATGAGGTGGGAGCCAAGCTCAAGGGCCTGCCCAAGGGCTGGGTCTTCGAGACCAAGGTGCTCACGAAGGAGCTCTC
>CAIUGU010000161.1 GCA_903898785.1 uncultured Pseudomonadota bacterium
AGATCATGATGCGGCTCCACAAGAAGGAGAGTGCGGTTCTTGAGCGCTACGTGCGCAAGCTCGCGATGCAGAGCATCGACACGTTTGCGAAGCGCTACAACTTCAATCTCGAGGAGCCGGTGGTCATCGAGCTCTATCCCGATCACGAGGACTTCGCCGTGCGCACCGCCGGCATGCCCGGCCTCGGCCTGCTCGGCGCCACGTTCGGTTACCTGCTGGCGATGGACTCGCCGTCGTCGCGCGCCGTGAACGAGTTCCACTGGGGCTCGACGCTGTGGCACGAAATGGCGCACGTCTTCACGCTGAGCGCGACGGAGCACCGCGTCCCGCGCTGGTTCAGCGAAGGCGTGTCGGTATTCGAGGAATGGCGCACCGGCCCCATCAAGGGCATCCTGATCCCGGGCTACGTGTTCGAGGCCTTCAAGGACGGGAAGATACTGCCCGTCGACAAGCTCGACGAAGGCTTCATCCGTCCCGAGTATCCGCAGCAGGTGATGGTGTCGTACATGCAGGCGGGCCTCGTCTGCGAGTTCATCGACCGCGAGTTCGGCTTCGACAAGCTGTCGCTGATGCTGACCCGCTATCGCCGCGGCGAAGACACGGGCGCGGCCATCCAGTCTGCGCTCGGCGTGTCGCCGGCCGTGTTCGATTCGCGTTTCAAGTCGTTCGTGAATGCGCAGTTCGGCAGCGTGCTGGCCGGGCTCGACGACTGGAAGGCCGCGAAGAAGACAGCCGCCGAAGCGATGGCCAAGTCCGACTGGAATGCGGCCATCGCCGCTGCCAAGCAGGCCATTGCCATCATGCCGCAGGATGTGGAGGCGGGCAGTCCCTACGTGCTGCTGGCGCGCGCCTATGTCGAATCGAAGCAGCGCGACCAGGCGCTCTCGACGCTCGAAGACTACTGGAAGCGCGGCGGGTATGACCCGCAGGCGTTGCGCGCCCTCGCGGATCGCCTGTACGCGGTCCAGCGTCGCGAAGATGCCGTTGCCGTCATGCAGAGCATCAACTACGTTGCGCCGTTCGACTACGACCAGCACGGTCTGCTCGGCGACTGGCTGCTCGAATTGGGGCGGCCGCAGGATGCCCTCGACGAGTTCTCGGTTGCGCTGGCGCTCAATGCGCCCGACAAGGCCGGAACCCACTACCGGCTGGCACAGGCGTATACCGCCCTCAAGAAGCCGCAGGATGCCCGCAGGCACCTGCTGGCCGCGCTCGAAGTCGCGCCCGGCTACCGGCCGGCGCAGAAGATGCTGCTCGACCTGTCCCGTCCCAACTGATCCTCATCCACACCTCAAGCACACGAAGAAGCATTCCCCATGACCGACACGGCAAGCCAGAACATCGATTCCGAGAGTGTCAAACCGCTGGTCGCTTCGTTCCGCACGAGCCTGCAGCGCATCCGCGACGAGGTCCGCAAGGTCATCGTCGGCCAGGACGAGGTCGTGGAGCACCTGCTGATCACGCTGCTGGTCGGCGGCCACTGCCTGATTACCGGCATGCCCGGCACCGCCAAGACGCTGCTCGTCAAGACGATGGCGACCGCACTCGGCCTCAAGTTCAAGCGCATCCAGTTCACGCCGGACCTGATGCCGACGGACGTCACCGGCACGGACATCATCGACGACGACCCGGCCACCGGCCGCCGCGTGTGGACCTTCGTGCAGGGTCCGCTGTTCGCGAACGTGCTGCTGGCGGATGAAATCAACCGCACGCCGCCCAAGACACAGGCGGCGTTGCTCGAAGCCATGCAGGAGCGGTCGGTGACCGTGCGTGGACATCGGCACCAGCTTGAAGCGCCCTTCTTCGTGCTCGCCACGCAGAACCCGATCGAACTGGAAGGCACGTATCCGCTGCCGGAAGCGCAGCTCGACCGCTTCCTGTTCAACGTGGTCCTCGACTACCTCGCGGCGGATGACGAGCTGGCCGTCGTCAACCGTTTCACGACGCGCACGGACATGCCGGAACCCGACGTCTGCACGAGCGCCGAGGAGATCCTGAAGTACCAATGGCTCGTGCGTCAGGTGCCGGTGTCTGAAACCGTCAATCGCTTTGCCGTTGATCTCGTGCGTGCGTCGCGTCCTTCCGATCCCGAGGCACCCGAGATCGTCCGCAAGTACATCAAGTTCGGCGCCAGCGTGCGCGCCACGATGTTCCTGACGCTGGCGGCGAAGGCCCGGGCGCTGATGGAGGGTCGCTATCACGTGACCACCGACGACATCCGTGCGCTGGCCCTGCCGATCCTGCGGCACCGCGTGCTTGCCAACTACTACGCGGAGTCCGACGGCAAGACCGTGGACGACGTGCTGCGCGCCATGATCGAGTCGCGGCAGGGCTGATGAGCACCCCCGTCCCCTCGCAGCGCGAAGGCGTGCGGCTGCTGCAGCCGGAAGTGTTGGCGGGCCTCGCCAACCTCGAGCTGATCGCGCGCGCGGCCGTCGAGGGGTCGCTGATCGGCCTGCATCGCTCGCCGCTGTTCGGCTTCAGCCAGGAGTTCGCCGAGTACCGTTCCTACGCCGAAGGCGACGACCCCCGCTTCATCGACTGGAACGTCTATGCCCGCAGCGACCGCACGTACATCAAGCGCTTCCTCGGCGAGACCAACAGCCACCTGATGCTGTTGATCGATTCGAGCGCGTCGATGGGTTACGGCACGACGCCGGTGACGAAGCTGCGGTACGCGCAGATCCTCGCGGCCAGCCTCGCGTACATCGCGTCCCGGCAGCACGATGCCGTCGGCATGATGGTGTTCGACGAGGAAGTCCGTTCGTACCGTCCGCCGTCGGGACGGAACAAGTTGCACGGCCTGCTGCACACCATCGATGCGATCACGCCGTCCCGGAAGACGGACATGGAGAAGCCTTTCAGCCGCTTCCGCGAGCACATCTCGAAGCGCGGCATGGTCGCGGTGATCTCCGACTTCTACTGCGATCCGAAGGCGCTGATCGAAGGCGTCAAGCCGCTCGCGTTCCAGGGCCAGGACGTGATCCTGTTCCAGATCCTCGACCCGCGGGAACTCAGGCCCGACCTGAACGAGGCGGCCGTGCTCGAAGACATGGAGACCGGGCAGACGGTCGAGGTGTCGCCGGCGTTCATGCAGAAGGACTATCCGGAGCGCATGCAGGCGCACATCCGTTCGTTGCAGGAGGCGGCGGCGGGCATTGGCGCCGACCACGTGCTGCTTGAGACCACCGCGCCGCTCGATGTCCCGCTGCGCAATTACTTCCTGTTCAGGCAGCGACGCCGATGAACTTCCTCGCTCCCCTCTTCCTTGCGGGCCTGGGCGCCGTCGCGTTGCCGGTGTGGCTGCACCTGCTGCAGACACAGACGCCCGAGCGGCAGCCTTTCAGCTCCGCGATGCTGCTCAGGATGTCGGAGCAGCGCATCCACCTGCGTCGCCGGCTGCGGTACCTGCTGCTCATGGCACTTCGCATTGCCCTGTTTGCGCTGCTCGCGCTCGCGTTTTCGCAGCCGCTGTGGCAGCGCTCCACGTCGTCCGCGGCAGCGGGTGAAAACAAGGAGCACCTCATCGTCATCGACACGTCGATGTCGATGGGCCAGGGCGATCGCATGGCTCGCGCCGTTGCCGAGGCGAACACCGTCATCGCGAGCCTCGGGCCGGGCGACACCGCGCGCCTCGTCACGGCGGGCGAAAGCCTCGATGTGCTGGCGACGTCGGCGCCCGCAACGGCCACCGTGCCGGAATCGCGGTCGCAGCTGACCACGGCGCTCGAGGCGGTGAAGGCCGGGGCCGGTCGCCTCGACTACGGCGTGCTGGCCGCGGGCATGAGCGAGCTGGCCGGGACGGGGACCGAGCCCGTCGTCATCCACGTGATCAGCGACTTCCAGTCGAGCGGCTTGCCGTCGCAGTTCGGGGCCCTCATCCCGCGCGCGCTGCCGAACCGCACGCAGGAGCTCAAGCTTCATCCGCTGGCCGATGCAGCCGCGCCGAACTGGGCGGTCGACTACCTGAGGCGCACGCCGCAGGGCATCGACGTCGGCGTGCGCGGGTACCACACCACCGCGAGCGACGTCACCGTCACGCTTGGCCTGAACGGTTCGCGCGAACTCAAGCAGACCAGGCCCGTTCCTGCGAACGGGCTCGGCGAGTATTCGTTCGCGCTGCCCGACGTCGCGTTCGCAACCGGCGACAACCGCATCGTCGCGTCGCTGCAATCGGGTGACGGCCTCGCGGCCGACGATCGCCGCCATCTCGTCGTGCCCAACGTGCCGGCCATTCCGGTGCCACTGCTGACGGCGCGGACCGATGCGCCGCTGGTGCGTTACCTGTCGACGGCGTTTGCGACCGCCGCACGGCAGTACCGTGTGGAGCCCGCGAGCCTCGCCACCTTCGATGCCAGGACGCTCGAGCGGTCCGCTTGGGCGGTGGCCGACGACCTGGGCGCGATCAGCCCGCAACTGGCGACGGCGCTGGTCGACTACGTCACGAAAGGCGGCTCGCTGTTCGCTGCAGTCGGGGAGCGGTCGTTGGCACTACAGACGTTGCCCGTGACCGGTCACGCGATCGCGAAGGGAGACGCCACGGCCCGCGAGGGCCAGCCTTTCAATGTGGGCCGCATCGACAGCGTGCACCCGCTGCTGGCGGCGACCGACGGCTGGCGCGGCGTCAGCGTCACGCGCCTCCTGCCGCTGCAGGTCGCCGCCGAGGACCGCGTGCTGATCGCGCTCGAAGACGGCCGGCCTCTGCTGATCGAGCGCAAGGTGGGCGAGGGCCGCATCGTGCTGCTCGCGACCAGCCTCGACAACACCTGGAACGACCTGCCGGTGCACCCGGTGTTCGTCAGTTTCATCGCCGAGACGGCCCGGTACCTGTCCGGGGAGCAGACCCTGAGCCGCCAGCAGGTGGCCGGGTCGAGCCTGCCCCTGTCGGTGACGGGCAGCGCCTCCGGCCAGGTGGTGGACCCGGAAGGCAAGACCGTCCTGTCGCTCGCGGACACCCGCCGGGCCCAGGACGTCAGGCTCCGGCAGACGGGTTTCTATCAGGTCTATACTCCGGGCAAGGAGACGCTGGTCGCGGTCAACCCCGACGCCCGCGAATCGGACCTCGAGGCGATGACGGCGGAGCAGATTGCCCGCTGGCAGCAGGCGGCCGTGGTCGCCCCGCAGCAGGCCGTGGCTGCGGCCGACGCCCAGGTTGCACCGCCGCCCGTCGAATTGTGGCGGTACCTGCTGATCCTGCTGGCGCTCGTCGTGCTGGCTGAGTCGCTGCTCGGAAATCGGTATCTAACAGGCCGCCTGCATGGCCTCGATCCGGATGCAGGAAGGGCAACGTCATGAGCTGGGAAGAAGCTGGCGGCGCAGCCGCCCGACTTGAAGGCTACCTTGCCGACTTTCGCACCCGGCTGAAACGCATGCGCGTGGCTCGGGGCGCGGCCGCGCTCGCTGCCGCCGCCCTCGTCATCACGGTTGCCGGTGTCGCCCTCGCCATCCGCGCCGGCTTTGCAGCGGACGTGTTCGTCATCACGCGCGTGCTGCTCCTGGCCGTGCTGGCGCTGCTGGCCGTGTGGCTGATCGTGCTGCCGCTGCGCAAGATCAATGGCGGCGCCATCGACCAGATCGAATCGCGCACGCCCGAGCTTGCCGGGCGCGTCGAGACCTACGCGGGTATGCGCGACAAGGGCAACCCGTTCCTCGACCTGCTCGCCGAGGACACCCTCGCCGTTGCCGCCGACCATCCCGTCGAACGGCAGGTGAAGCCGGTCGAGCTGACGGTGCCAGCGGCGGTGGGCGGCTTGTGTGTCGCGGCGCTGCTGTGGCTCGCGATCGCAGGTCCGGGCCTGTTCCCGTACGGTGTGCGGCACCTGTGGGCCGGCTGGGCCGTGTCCGATCTGCTGCCGGAGCAGAGCATCGCAGTGACGCCCGGCGATGAAGCGGTGCGTCGGGGCGGCAGCGTGCCGCTCGTGGCCGAGATGAAGGGCTTCGATCCCGCGAGCGCCACGGTGCACGCGCGCATGGGCGACGGCGAATGGGAAGAAGTCGACATGGCCCGCACGGACCGCGGCTTCGAGTTCACGTTCTTTTCCGTACGCGAGCCGCTCGAGTATTACGTGGCCGCTGCCGGCACGCGCAGTCCGTCGTACAAGGTCTCCGTCGTCGACCTGCCGAGCGTCGGCAATCTCCGGCTGACATTGAACTTCCCCGGCTGGACCGGGCGTCCGCCGGAAGTGCAGGACCCGGGCGGCGACATCAACACCGTGTCCGGCACCGGCGTCGACCTGGAGATCACGGCCGATGCGCCGCTGCCTGCCGCGGAGCTCGTGCTCAACGACAAGGCCGTGCCGATGACGACGGACGGCGTGAACGGCAAGACCAAATTCGACGTCAAGGAAGACGGCCGCTACTACGTTGCGGCACGCGTCGGCAGCGAGCAGGTGCGGCTGACCGAGGACTACTTCATCAAGATCCTCCCCGACGGCAAGCCCGAGATCCGGCTGTTGCGCCCCGGCCGCGACTGGAACGCGAGCAGCATCGAGGAAGTCACGGCGCATCTCGAAGCGACGGACGACTATGCGTTGAGCGCGCTCGAGCTGCACTACGCCGTCAATGGCGGCGAGTGGCAGACCGTCAAGCTGCCGGTGGGCGGCCGGGAGGCGAAGACCGATCACGTGCTCGCGCTCGAATCGATGCGGACGACGGAGCTCGGCAAGGAAGGCACGAGGCCGCTCGCGCCCGGCGACCTCATTTCCTACTACGCCGTCGCGAAGGACCGGCGCCAGACCGCGCAGACCGACATGTTCTTCATCGACGTGCGGCCGTTCGATCGCCGTTACTCGCAGTCGCAGGCCGGTGGCGGCGGTGGCGGCGGAGGCGGCGGTGGCCAGGAGAGCGAAATCTCGCAGCGCCAGCGCGAGATCATCGTGTCCACCTGGAACCTGCTGCGCGAACCGCAGACCCGCGAAGGCCGCAGCGGCACGGTGCGCGACAACGCGACCCTGCTGGCCGAGTTGCAGAAGACCCTGTCCGACCAGGCCCGCACGCTGGCCGAGCGCGCCAATGCGCGCGAGTTGAGCGCCGATCCGCAGATCAAGACGTTCGTCGAGAACATGTTGAAGGCGGTTGATGCGATGGGTCCGGCTGCCGAGCGCCTGGCAGCGATTGATCTCCAGAAGGCGATCCAGCCCGAGCAGCAGGCGCTGCAGTACCTGTTGCGCGCAGAGGCCGCGTTCACCGACGTGCAGGTCGCCATGCAGCAGGGCGGCGGAGGCGGCGGCGGGGGCGGACAGGCCGGCCGCGACCTGGCCGACATGCTCGAGATCGAGATGGACCTCGAGAAGAACCAGTACGAGACCGGCAATCCCGCGTCGATGAGCGCCGACAGCGGCGAGCAGCAGATGGACGAGATTGCACGCAAGCTGCAGGAGCTGGCACGTCGCCAGGAACAGCTCGCCGCCAGCGCCCGCCAGCAGCAGCAACTCACGGCTGCACAGCGCTGGCAGCAGGAGTCGCTGCGTCGCGAGGCCGAGGAACTGCGCCGGCAGGTGGAGAACCTGCAGCGGCAGGCGTCGAACGGCCAGCAGTCCGGTCAGTCCGGGCAGCAGTCGAACCAGCAGTCGGGGCAGGGTGGCCAGCAGGGACAATCCGGCCAGCAACGCGGGCAGCAGCAGGCCGCGCAGCGCCTCGAGAGCGCGATCCGCGCGATGAACGAAGCCGGCGAAGCCATGCAGGGTGGCGAGAACGGTGGCATCGATCGCGACAAGCTCAACAAGGCCGCGGGCGAAGCACAGCGACAGCTCGCGCAGGCGCGTGACGAGGTCGCCCGCCAGCAGCAACAGGCGCTGCAGAACTCGCTGTCCAACATGGCCTCCCGCGCAGGCGACCTGTACGAGAAGCAGCGGGCCGTGGACCAGGAGCTGCAGGATGCGGTGCGCAAGCTGCTCGCCGAACGGTCGAACAACCGTGCGCAGAGCGGACTCAGCGACGAGCAGGAAGCGCGGCTTGCCGGCGTGAAGTCGGATCTCGGTGAGGGACTCGACCGTCTCGAGCGAGACATCATGAACTCCGCGCGGAGCCTCGGGGACAGCGACAAGCCGACGGCTGCGACGCTCGAGGACGCGGCGAAGGACTTGCGCGACTCGCAGCTGCAGGCCCGTCTCGCCATCGCTGCGGACTACATCCGCCGGGGTGGCGCGGCGTTCGTCGCGGGCAGCGAGAGTGCCGTGACGGACGGTCTGCGCGAACTGCGCGACCAGTTGCGTCGCGCCGAGTCGATGGCGGGCGGACCCGGCCAGAACCAGCGTGAGGACGCCGCTGAATCTGCGTTGTCGCGGATCCAGGAGCTGCGGCGCGAGCTGCAGCAGTTGGCCAATTCCGCGCAGCAGGCCAACGGCCAGCGCGGTGAAGGCCAGCAGCCTGGGCAGGGAGAACGGGGACAGCAACCCGGCGGCCGCGGCCAAGGCCAGCAGGGGCAGGACGGACAGGGCCAGCAAGGACAAGGACAGCCAGGCGAGGGCCAGCAAGGCCAGCAGACAGCCCAGAACCAGCAAGGCCAGCAGGGGCAGGGTCAAGGACAAGGTCAGGGTCAGGGTCAGAGTCAGGGCCAAGGGCAAGGTCAAGGTCAGGGCCAAGGTCAGGCCGGTGACCAGCCGGGTCAGGGCTCTCAGGGTGCGACGGCCGCCAACAATGCGGGGAGCCCGGGTGGACAGGGGGGCGGCACTGTGCGGGGTGGCACTTATGGCAGCGGCGGCGCCGTGACCGGCGGGCTAGGGCCCGTCGGGGGTGGCTGGCGTGGCAGCTGGTGGGACCGGCCCGCGACCGGGTCCGTGCCCGTCGACATCCGCGACGACATGCGTCGGGACCTGGCAGCGGCATCGCGGGAAGTGCGCGAGGCCTTGCCCGAGCTGGACCAGCGCGGCGTGTCGGATGCGGACCTCGAAGCCTTGCGCAAGCTTGCGAGCCAGATCGAGCAGGCCCGCTTCCAGGGCGGATCGCAAGTCCTTGATCGTGAACTCAAAGCCAACCTGGCGCTGCTCGAGCAGCTGGAGCTCAGGCTGTCGCAGGGCATGGAGAACCGGGGATCCGCGAAAGTTCGGACGGCCGTGGCCGATAGGGTACCCGAGGAATACAAGGACGCCGTGGCGGAGTACTACCGCCGCTTGAGCAAGGACAAGCAGACACCGAGATGATGAGCCAAGTCGAAACGAACCTGTTGCTGGCCTTTGACGACGAACTCGACTTCCTGGACCTGATTGAAACCGTTGCTACGGGGGTGGGATTCCAGGTCCTGACCGCCCGGACCGCCGCCGAGTTCTTCGACCAGCTTGCACGCCGCCGCCCGTCGCTGGTGGTGCTCGACCTGCAGCTGCCCGGCATGGACGGCGTCGAGGCCATCCGCAACCTGGCCAGTCTCGCCAGCGACACGGGCGTGCTGCTGGTCAGCGGCATGGACCAGCGCGTGTTGGCGAGCGCCCGCCAGGTCGGCGAATCGCTCGGGCTCAAGATGCTCGGGGTCCTGCAGAAGCCCATCCTGATCGAGGACCTCGAAACCCTGCTGCAGACCCAGCTCGACAGCGAGGCGCGGCTGCGCGCCGATGACCTCCGGCGCGGCATCGAGGAGATGGAACTCGTCGTCCACTACCTGCCGAAGCTCGTGCGGGAAGACGGGACCTGGCAGCTCCGTTGCGCCGAAGCGCTGGTCCGGTGGCAACACCCGCGCCTCGGGCTGCTGTCTCCGGGCCAGTTCCTTGCGCTCGCCGAAGGCAACGAGATGATCGTGGCCATCACGGATTTCGTGCTGTCCGATGCCGTGCGCCAGGCAGGGCTCTGGCGCGAGCAGGGTCACTCCCTCGGCGTGGCGGTGAACCTGTCGCCGCGCCTGGTGCGCGACGTGGGCTTCCCCGACCGCCTGATCCGGCTGCTGCGCGAGTACGACCTGCCGCCCGAGCTTCTCACCATCGAAGTCACCGAGGCCTCGTCGCTGCACGACGTCGAGCTGGTCACCGACGTGTTCACGCGACTGCGGGTGAAGGGGATCGCCCTGTCGCTCGACGACTTCGGCACGGGTACGTCGTCGATCACGCAGCTGTACCGCATGCCGTTCACCGAGTTGAAGATCGATCGCAGCCTCGTCTCGGAGCTTCCGCACACGCAGGCCGCGGCGACCGTCGTCACGGCCATCGTCGAACTTGCGCACAGGCTGTCGCTGACCGTGTGCGCCGAGGGCATCGAGACCGACGACCAGTTCCGGTTCATGGATGCCGCCGGCTGCGAGTCGTTGCAAGGGCAGTTGATCGCGAAGGCGGTGCCTGCCGCCGAACTCGAGGCGCTCGCCAAGGCCTGGAAAGGCGGCTACCCGGCCACCGCACCCCCCGCCCGCTGACCGGATCGATCAGGCGTTCTTCAGCGGCTTGCTCCTGGCGGGATTCTTGTCGGACGGCAGCAGCAGCAGCGGACACGTCACCGTGACACGAGTGCCGAACTCGGGTTCCTCGAGCGCGAGGGCGGCACCCAGCATGCGCGCCCGGTACTCCATGATCTTGAGCCCCATGCCGGGTCGGCTGGTCTTGAGCCCTGCGGTGAGCCCGATGCCATTGTCGGTGATCGTGAGCCTGAGCCGTCGTGCTGTCGCCTGCAGCTCGATGGACAGCCGCGTGGCGCGGGCATAGCGCGCGGCATTGGTCGTCGCCTCCTGCGCGATGCGGAACAGGTGCGTCGCCGCACTCTCGTTCAGGTGCGGCACTTCGTTGCCGGTATTGCGGAACGTGCAGTCGATGCCATACGTCTCCCTGCACAGCTCGGCGAGGTTGCGCAACGCTTCCGGCAAGCCGCCGCGCTCCAGGTTGACGGGGGCCAGGCCGCGTGCGAGCAGCCGCGTGCTCTGGATCGCGCCTGCGACAAGCTCGCGGATGCGGGTCACTTGCGGTACGTACGGCGGCGCCTCGAGGGCCAGCTGCACTTCCAGTCCCCGCAGCAGCAACGACAGGCCCGTGAGGTCCTGCCCGAGTCCGTCGTGCAGGTCGCTGCCGAGGCGCTGCTGCTCGCGGTTCGACACTTCGAGCAGCTCATGCGTCAGCTCCCTGAACGCCGTGATCTCGCGGCTCGTGCTCAGCGTGCCGACGACGGCGCCCGTCGAGGCATCGCGCAGCGGGATCTCCGAGCTCATGAACCAGCGGAAGCTGCCGTCCGGGTTCTCCCATGCCACTTCGTGATAGTCGCGCCCGCTGCGGGCGCTCTCCGGCCGCAGTGCGGCGGCCGGCAGCAGCCGCTCGAGTTCCGGGAACTCCGCTGTGGGGTGCCCGATGACGGCATCGCGGTCGCGCCCGATCAGCTTCAGGAACTCGGGGTTGACCACAGTGATGCGCTGCTCGCTGTCTACCGCGAAGACGACGACCGGGAGGTTGTCGATCAGCGAGCTGAGCAGCGTCCGCTGCGCATCGAGGGCACCCTGCGCCTTGCGCCGCTCATGGCGTTCGCGCGCTTCCGCCAGCGCGCGCCGCACGACGGCCGGCAACCGCGGCAAGCGATCCTTCAGCACATAATCCGTCGCACCGCTTTTCAGCGCCTCGGTGGCGCGTTCCTCGCCCAGGGAGCCGGACACGAAGATGAAAGGCACGTCTGGATGACGCTCCCGCAGGATCGACAGGGCCTTGAAGCCGTCAAAGCCGGGCAGGCTGTAGTCGGCCAGCACCAGGTCGGGAGGATCGACGAGCGCGGCGCGGAACGCCGCTTCCGACGTGACGTGGCGCCAGGCAATATCCGGCATCTCGCGCGCCAGCTCGAGCTGCACGAGCTCCGCATCGTTGGGGTCGTCTTCCAGCAGGACGATCTTGAGCACGGTACCTTTCTCGCCTGACATCATTCCCACGCAGCCTTTGCCTGCCGGGCCGGTCGCGCGATCGATTGCAAGCCCGGGCGCCGTTGCACTGCATTGTGCCTCGCGGCCAATGCTGCTCTGACGAACGTTAGCATGGAAGGCGATGCACGATCTGTACGCACGTGCGACCGCAGCAACGCGCGGCTTGTCTCGTCCGGGAGCGGGTGGTACAAGTGACCAGCAACAGGGATGGGGCCACGGAAACGGAGCGTTCGCCGTAACAATGGCAGAGCAGGCAAAAAGACTCCTGATCGTCGACGATCATCCGTTCGTGCGCGAGGGGCTCAAGCAGTTGTTCGCCACCCAGAGTGAATTCACCGTCATTGCCGAAGCGTCAAGCATCGTCGAAGCCCAGTCTGCGGCCGCGCGTCTTGCACCGGATGTGGCGGTGGTGGACCTGACGCTGGCAACCGAGGACGGCACCGAACTGGTCCGCTGGCTCCGTGCGGAACACCCCGAGATCGCCATCCTCGTGCTGTCCATGCAGGACGAGGCGCTGTTTGCCGAGAAGATGCTGCGGCTCGGCGTCCAGGGCTACGTCATGAAGAGCGCCGCTGCCGCGGACTTCCTCACGGCATTGTGCCGTGTCTCGCGCGGCCAGAAGCATGTCAGCGCCTCCATCAGCGAGCGCCTGCTTGCACAGGTGGCACGGGGCCGGTCGCGGGAAGGCGACGATCCGGTGGCGGCGTTGACGGCGCGCGAACTCGGCATCTTCCGCCTCATCGGTTCCGGAATCAGTACCCGCGAGATCGCCGAGCAGCTCGGGCTGTCGATGAAGACGGTCGATGCGCACCGGCGCCACATGCGGGAGAAGCTCAATCTCCGCTCGACCAGCGAACTGATCCGCTATGCCACGCAATGGGTGGCCGACAAGGGCGAGAAGGGGGGCTGACGACGCGGCTCGGGCCCCGCACAGGCAGGAGAGGTACCGACCCGACTGGGGCGGACAAGACCTTTCCCGGTAAGACTTAGCCTGATTCTCGCTTCGGCGGCTACCCGTCAGGCGGCGGATTGCCGCACACTCTGTCACGAGGACGGAAGATGAACACGGGCTCCCTACTACCGAAGACCGGGCACAAACCCCCAGGCGCGGGATCGCGCACACGCCGTGTGCTGATCGTCGACGACCATCCCATCGTGCGACAGGGGCTGCGGCGCCTGCTCGAAGGCGAGCCCGACCTCGAAGTTTGCGGCGAAGCCGAGGCCGTGCGCGACGCCAAGGCGCTCGTGCGCGAGCTGCATCCCGACATCGTGATCGTCGACATCTCGCTCAAGCAGGGTGACGGCCTCGAGCTGCTCAAGGACATCCGCGCCCACTTTCCCACGATGCCGGTGCTGGTGCTGTCGATGCACGACGAAGCCGTCTACGCCGAGCGCATGCTGTCGGCCGGCGCGAGCGGCTACATCATGAAGCACGCGGCCAGCGACCAGTTCCTCGTGGCCCTGCGCCGGGTGCTGGATGGCGGCATCTACGTCAGCGACGCCGTCGGCAACAGCATGATCGAGAAGTTCGCCGCCGGCACCGCGTACGTGTCTGCGAACCCGGTGGACAGCCTCACGAACCGCGAACTGCAGGTGCTGCACATGATCGGCAAGGGACTGTCGACGCGCCAGACCGCGGATGCCCTCAACCTCAGCATCAAGACCGTCGAATCCCATCGCCAGCGCATCAAGCGCAAGCTGTCGCTGACGAACTCCGCGCAGCTCATGCAGTACGCCGTCAACTGGTACGCAGGGCGAGATCCCACGCAGCGCTGACGGGTCCTTCGTCGCGAGGCAAGTCCTGTCGTCGTGGGACTCACGCCATTTCCCGGACGATTGCAGCCGCGACCGCGCACAGGGATACTTCATCGGTCGCCCGATGCCGGGCGAGGCGATTCCGCAGTGCGTGAGGACATGGAATGCTGCACATGGCAATGAGCGTTGGCCGGCTGCGCAGGGGGATCGTCCTTGCCTGATCTCGACCGCTTCATCGACCGCACGGCGCCGCTGCGCCTGCTGCTGGTCGAGGACGAACCCACGCAGCTGCTGATCCTGGCGCACAAGCTGCGCCAGGCAGGCTATGTGGTCGATACGGCCACCAACGGCCGCGATGCGCTCGACAAGCTGCAGGTCGGCGGCTACTCGCTGCTGCTCACCGACTGGGACATGCCGCTCATGGATGGCGTCGAGCTGTGCCGCGCGCTGCGGGCCGCGAAGCTGCCCAACTATGTCTACACGCTGCTGCTGACCGGACGAGACGGGCTCGACCACGTCGTCGCCGGCCTCGACGCGGGTGCGGACGACTACCTCGTGAAGCCCGTGGAGGACATCGAGCTCAAGGCGCGTCTCGCCACGGGACGCCGCATCGTCATGCTCGAGCAGTCGCTGCGCGCCGCGAACGAGGAGAACCGCCGCCTGTCGGTCATGGACCCGCTGACCGGGGCCTGCAACCGCCGCTACCTGATGGACCTGCTGCCAAGGGAGATCGAACGCGCCGTCCGCTACGGCCGTCCGCTGTCCCTCGCCATGTGCGACCTCGACCACTTCAAGCGCGTGAACGACACGCATGGGCACATGGTGGGCGACGAGGTCCTGCGTGCCGCGGTGCGAGTGCTGCTCGAGGGCATTCGCAAGACCGACTGGGTGGCCCGCTACGGTGGGGAAGAGTTCGTCATCGTGCTGCCGGAGACGTCGCTGGCGGATGCCCACGCGCTGGCGGACGACCTGCGTGCGCAGCTGCAAGAGGCGGTGTTGGGCATGAACGGCATGGCGTTCCCGGTCACGGCAAGCTTCGGTGTGGTGGGGTCGGAAGGGGCCGTGATTGCGGGCGCCAGCATGGACGACCTCATCGCCCAGTGCGACGAGTGCCTCTACATGAGCAAGACGGCCGGCCGCAACCGCACGACGTCGCAGCCGCTGCGCAGTTCCCAGGGAGCCTCTGCAGGGGTTCCCTAGCCGAGTTCGCGCCGCAGGAACGACGACACCCTGTCGAGCTCCTTCTCGAGTTTCTCAAGCAGATCTGCGAGGTCCGCTTCCGCGGCGCTGCTGCTGCGGTTCTCGATCGTGGTCGCGAGGTCCCGCAGTCGTGCGGCGTGGATGTTGGCACTGGCACCCTTCAGCTGGTGTGCCGCGCGTTGCAGCCGGTTGCGGTCTCCGTCCGAAAGAGCGCTCCTCATCTCGTCCCGCGCGCGGTCGCCGCTCTGCGCGAAGGTATCGACGATCTGCAAGGCGAACGCCTTGTCGCCCGCCGTCAGCTCGAACAGCCGCGCGACTTCGACAGGTTCGCCGGGCACGATGCCGGTTCCCTGTGCCTGCGACGGCGTCGAGTCCTGTCTCGCGAGCCCGAAGCGGTCCAGCGTCTCGCGCAGCCGGCCGATCTCGAGGGGCTTCGTCAGGTAGGCATTCATGCCGGCCGCGAGGCAGCGTTCGAGCTGGCCCGGCATCGCGTTGGCGGTCAGGGCGACGATCGGCACGCGGGCCGACTGCGTGTCCAGCTGCCGGATATGGCGCGTGGCCGTCAGGCCATCCATCACCGGCATCTGCATGTCCATGAAGACGAGGTCGTAAGCCGCGTCGTGGCAGGCGATGACCGCCGCGGCGCCGTCGGCCACCGTGGTGACGCGGCAGCCCAGGCGTTCCAGGAAGCGCTCCGCGACCTTCTGGTTGACGGCATTGTCCTCGACCAGCAGGACATGCCCCGTATAGCGATCGGACTGCGTTGCCTCGACGAGCGACGTGCGCGTCAGCATCGGCTGGCTGCGCATGTGCCACTCCCGTGCTTCCCTTGCAAGCACCTGCGCGAGGCAGTCGAACAGTTCCGAGGCCCGCACCGGTTTCGTCAGGTACGCAGCGAACCCGAGCCGCGCGAAGCGGCTGATGTCCCCGTGGCGGTCCACCGACGTCAGCATCACGAGCCGCGTGTCGGAAAGCGTGGGGTCGCCGTTGATGGCGGCGGCCAGGCCCGCGCCGTCCATGTCCGGCATCTGGTAGTCGGCCAGCACGACTTCGAACCGGCGGTTCGCGGCACGAGCCTGCAGCAGCAGCGCGAGTGCTTCGGCCCCGCTGGCGGCCGCGGCCACGTCGTAGCCCACATGCGTCAGCTGTTCGTGCAGCACGTGGCGATTGGTGCTGTTGTCGTCGACGATCAGCACCCGCTGGCCGCGCACGCCACGGCGCGCCGCAGGCCCTGCCACGACATCTACTTCGACCGGCTCGAGCGGCAGCGTGAACCAGAAGACCGAGCCGACGCCGGGCTGGCTCTCCGCGCCGACCTTGCCCCCCATCATCTCCACGAGCCGCGCGACGATCGAGAGGCCGAGACCCGTGCCGCCGAAGTGGCGAGTCGTCGAGGCGTCGGCCTGCGTGAACGGTTCAAACAGCAGCGCGAGCGCGGCCGGATCGATGCCGATGCCGGAATCGCGGACCTCGAAGTGCACGAGGGCCCGTCCGTCCTGCCGGCCGAGCAGGTACACGTCGACGGCGACTTCGCCCGTCTGCGTGAACTTGATGGCGTTGCCGACGAGGTTGACCAGGCATTGGCGGATGCGCTGTGCGTCGCCGAGCACGCGATCGGGCACCTCGGGCCGCACGTTGACGATGAGTTCGAGATCCTTGGCCGCGGCCTGGAAGGCCATCATCGCGCCGACATCCTCGACATTGCCCCGCAGGTCCATCTCGAGCGCCTCGATGTCGAGGCGCCCGGCCTCGATCTTGGAGAAGTCGAGCAGGTCGTTGATCACGGTGAGCAGCGCATCGGCACTGGTGCGGATCGTCTCCGCGTAGTCGCGCTGCGTCGGCTCGAGGTCCGTTTCGAGCAGCAGGCCGGTCATGCCGATGACGCCGTTCATGGGCGTACGGATCTCGTGGCTGACGTTCGCGAGGAACGCGCTCTTGGTGCGCGTGGCAGCTTCGGCTGCGTTCTTCGCCGCACGCAGTTCCTCCGCCGCGCGGTGGCTTTCCGTGATGTCCCGCGTCATGCCGAGCAACCGGAGCGCCTTGCCCTGCGCGTCGCGGAAGATCACCGCCTGGCGTTCCAGCACGCGCTCCACCCCGGCGCTGTGGCGGATGCGGAACGTATCCGAGTACTGCCGGCTGCCGTCGGTCAGCGCATGGTCGAGGTTCTGCCGCACCCGCTCGAGGTCGTCCGGGTGGATGATGGCGTGCACGGTCGCATCGTCGAGGGGCGTGCCGGGCATGACGCCCCAGAGCTGGCAATTGCGCTTGTCCCACGTGCGCGTGCGCGTCACGGCATTCCAGTCGAAAATGCCGATGCCCGCGGTGCTGGTCGCCAGCGCGAGGCGTTCCAGCAGTTCCGTGCGGCTTTCCTCCGTCGCGCGGACATCGGTGACGTCCTGCACGGCGCCGCTGATGCGCACGGCCTTGCCCTCCTCGAACTCGGGCACGCCGATGGAGCGGACCCAGATGCGGCGGCCGGACGGCGTCGTGGCAGGCAGGGTGAGGTCCCAAGCCTGCCCGTGCAGGCGGGCATTCTCCACTGCCTGCAGGAGCTGCTGCCGCGCATCGGCGTCGTGCATCGCGTACACCACCTCGATGTCGGGGGCAGCCTCCGCGGTCAGCTCGAAAATCTGCCTGGCGTCGTCCGACCACACGCGCTCGTTCGTGACGAGGTCGAGCTCCCAGCCGCCGATCTTGGCGATGCGGCCCACGATCTGCCTGAGAGCCTGGCTGCGGCGCAGCTCCGCGTCGGCGGCGGCTGTGGTCGATGGCGGACGGTTGTCCGGCATGGCGGGTGCTGCAGGCCGATTTCCGTTCGCTTCATTCATCCGTAGAATCCGGTTAGGTCGCGGCGCGAGTCGAGCCGGGCCGGATGCGGCCTGTCTTTCCCGAGGAGTTCAATACCATGCGGATCTGGAAAGGGCTGGCGATCGCGGCGGGTGCGCTCGTGGGGTTGGTTGTGGTCGCGGTCGTCGGTGTCACGTTGTTCGTCGATCCCAATGACTACAAGGATGATATCGAACGGCTGGCCGAACAACAGACTGGTCGGCAGCTTATCCTCGATGGCGACCTCCGCCTGTCCGTATTCCCGTGGATCGCCATCGAATTCGGGCCCGCGAGCCTCGGCGACGCCCCGGGATTCGGGGACGAGCCCTTCCTGGCGCTGAACCAGGCGCGACTCGGCATCCGCTTCTGGCCGCTGCTCACCGGCAGGGTCGAGATCGGGACCGTCCGCCTCGACGGGGTCACGGTCCGCCTCGTCACGGATGCCCAGGGGCGCAACAACTGGGACGATCTCTCCGCCTCCGGCAAATCCGACGAAAGCGCGCCTGCGACACCCGACGATACCCTGTCCACGGCGTCGCTCGCGGGGCTTGAGATCGAGAACGGTGCAGTGTCCTACGAGGACCGGCGCGATGGCAGCCGCACGGCCCTGCGCGAGATCAGGCTGACTACGGGCGCCTTCGCGAGCGGCACGCCTTTCGACCTCGCGGCGGGATTCCTCTACGAGCAGTCCGGCGGGCTGCAAGTGCGCACGGAACTGGCTGCCACGGTGACCGCCGACCTCGTGGCCAGCCTGTACGTCGTCGATGCATCCGAGATCAAGGCGACGCTGCTCGGCAAGGACTATCCGGAAGGCGGCCTGCCGGTCACGGTGAGCCTGGCCAAGGCGACCCTCGACGTGGCGAACAAGCGTCATGCCTTTGCCGACTTGAAGGTGGACCTCGCGTATCGCGCTGAAGGACTCCCTGCCGACGGGGTGCCGATCGCGCTGCGAGTGGCGAGCGCGCAGGCCGACCTGGGCCAGCAGACACTGGCGCTGGCAGGCTTCGATCTCGATGCGGCAGGCGCAAAGGTGACGGGCCAGCTGGCGGGCAAGGAGATTGTCGATGCACTGCAGTTGACGGGCCAGCTCACGTTCGCGCCGCTCTCGCTGCGCGACTGGCTGCCGAAGCTGGGTGTCGCGATTCCGGTGACTCGCGACCCTGAAGTGCTGAAGCGCTTTGCGTTCACGGCGAGTGTGGACCTGACGCCAAAGTCCGTCGAGTTGCAGGACCTCGAGCTGAAGCTCGACGACACGACCGTGAAGGGCACGTTCGGGCTGGCGGACTTCGACGCGCAGGCCGTCCGTTTTGCGCTCGACGTGGACCGCATCGATGCCGACCGGTACCTTGCGCCCGAGAAACCCGAGGACAAGTCGGGCAGCGCGGCCGCAGCGCCTGTCGAGATTCCGGTCGAGATGCTGCGCAAGCTCAATGCCCGCGGCACGCTCACCGTCGGCGAAGCCGTGCTGTCGGGCATCAAGTTCACCAGATTGCGGCTCGGCCTCGCGGCGCGCGACGGCGATGTACGGCTCAATCCGGCAGAAGCCTCGCTCTACGGCGGGCAGTATCGCGGCGATGTGGCGATTGCCGCCCGCAACGACGCGGCGCGCATCACGCTGGACCAGCGGCTCACGAACGTCGATTTCGCACCGCTGTTCAAGGAGCTGTTCGACACCACCCGCCTGTCCGGCAAGGGCAGCTTCGCGTCGAAGCTCACGGCGAACGGCGGCGACTCGGCGGCGCTGCTGAGGACGCTGGGTGGCGCCATCGATTTCGCCGTGAACGACGGCGCCCTCGAGGGCGCCGACCTCTGGTACGAGATCCGTCGCGCGCGTGCACTGCTGAAGCGACAGGCCATTCCGGTGCGAACCGGACCGGAACGCACCGATTTCACTGCGCTCAAGGGCAGTGCCACGGTGGCGGACGGCGTGGTCACCAGCAACGACCTGACGATGGCGATGCAGTACCTGCGCGTGGCAGGCAAGGCGACCATCGACTTGCCGAAGAGCACGATCGACTCGCGCCTCGAGGCAACGGTCCTCAGGATTCCCGCCGAGGGCACCGATGCGGCCGGGATGCAGGAACTGGTGAATGCGCGCATTCCCGTGCGCATCACGGGACCGCTCGCCTCTCCCAAGGCACTGCCTGACATCGAAGGCCTCATCAAGGAACAGGTGAAGGAGAAGGTGCAGGAAAAGATCCGCGACACGATCCAGGACCGGTTGCGGCGCGCGCTGGGCGGCCGATGAGTCGCGCAGCCGAAGACTCCTTTGCGCGTCATCTGCTGACCTGGTTCGACACCCACGGGCGCAAGGACCTGCCGTGGCAGCGGACGCCCACGCCTTATCGAGTGTGGGTCTCCGAGATCATGCTGCAGCAGACGCAGGTCGCGACGGTCATCGGCTATTTCGATCGCTTCATGCAGCGCCTGCCCGACGTTGGCACGCTCGCCGCCGCACCGCTTGATACGGTACTGCACCTGTGGTCGGGCCTCGGCTACTACGCGCGTGCCCGCAACCTGCACAAGGCCGCCAACGAGATCATGACGCGCCACGACGGCGTCTTTCCGGAATCGATCGAGGCAGTCGAGGCACTGCCGGGGATTGGCCGCTCGACTGCGGCGGCCATCCTGTCACTGTCGCGAGGTCAACGGCACGCCATCCTCGACGGTAACGTGAAGCGCGTGCTGACGAGGTATGCCGGCATCGAGGGCTACCCCGGCATGAAAGCCGTGGAGGGCCAGCTCTGGGAGCTTGCGGGCAGACTCACCCCGGACAAGCGGTCGGCTGCCTATACGCAGGCGATCATGGATCTCGGCGCCACGGTCTGCGTTCGCTCAAAGCCGCAGTGCGCCGTGTGTCCCGTCCATCGCGCGTGCGTTGCACGACAGCGCGGCATGCAGGGCCAGTTGCCAACCCCGAAGCCACGCAAGACGCGGGCGCAGAAGAGCGCCCATGTCGTGATCGCAGTACGGCCGGGCGGAGCGGTGCTGCTCGAGCGTCGTCCGCCCAGCGGCATCTGGGGAGGACTCTGGAGTTTCCCGCAGTTCGACGACGTGCCTGATGCCGAAGCGTGGATCACCCGCGCGCTGGATGTGCAGGGAAGCCGTCGGCACCAGTGGCCTCCCCATCATCACGCGTTCACCCATTTCGACCTGGCGCTCTATCCGCTGGTGTTGAGCCCCGTGGATCCCGCTTCCCAGGTTGCCGATGCGGAGCGGTATTGCTGGTACGATCCGCAGACGCCCGCCGAAGTCGGACTGGCTGCGCCGGTGACCGAGCTGATCAAGGCAGTGGTTGCGAGAGCGCCGGGAGGCTAGCAAGCCACATCCGCCCGATGCCTTTGTGCGGCTGCCGGCTTCCTGACTTTCCTGCCCGACGTTAGACTGCTTGCCCGCTTACCGCATCGAGCATCCCTATGGTTCGCATGGTCAACTGTGTCGTCATCAAGGCCGAGTCCGAAGGGCTCGACTACGTTCCGTATCCCGGCGAGCTGGGACAGCGCATCTACGCGAATGTGTCGAAGACCGGGTGGGCCCGCTGGGTGGCGCACCAGACCATGCTGATCAACGAGTACCGCCTGTCGCCGATCGAGCCCAAGGCGCGCAAGTTCCTCGTCGAGGAGATGGAGAAGTTCTTCTTCGGTGCGGGTGCCGAGAAGCCGAAGGAGTTCGTGCCACCCAGGGAGCAAGCATGAAGTCCAGAGTGAAGCTGGTCGAGGGCATGACGTTCATGGCCGAGTCCGGTTCTGGCCACGCCGTGGTGCTTGATGCGTCGCCGGACATCGGCGGCCGCAACCTCGGGCCGAGGCCGATGGAGATGCTGCTGATGGGCTTGGGCGGCTGCACGTCGATCGACGTCATGCTGATCCTGCGCAAGTCCCGCGAGCAGGTGACTGACTGCGTCGTGGAGCTCGAGGCGGAGCGTGCGCCCACCGATCCCAAGGTGTTCACGAGCATCCACCTGCGGTACGTCGTCACGGGCCGGGGCCTCGACCGGAACAAGGTCGAGCGCGCGATCAAACTGTCCGAGGAGAAGTACTGCTCTGCCACCGCCATGCTGTCGGGCACGGCGACCATCACGCATTCCCTTGATTTGGTTGAGGATGGGGCCGTGCCGGCGGACGTCGCGGCCGTCTGATTCGGCGTCAGCCGCGGTTGCTCGAAAGTGCCGCGCTTTCCTTGACAGACGCCAACCCTGACCAAGACAATGCGCGTCCCTTCAGGAGGCGGGTCGTGACCCGTCGCCGCCGTTGGCCGGGTAGCTCAGTTGGTAGAGCAGCGGATTGAAAATCCGCGTGTCGTTGGTTCGATTCCGACCCCGGCCACCATTTAAATCAATGGGTTATGACGAGTCGTGAAGTGCGGCCGCGGCTAATCTGAATCCATGTAGGCGCCGTGTAGGCGTTCATGAGAAACGTCTTTACTTCGCCGCTGTCGCCAGCTCGGACTTACTGCCCGGTGGCTTCGATCTCGCAGCGCTGCCGCTTGAGCGACCCCGGCTTGATCTTCTGAAGCGGCTTAGCCAATTCCTCCCTATCTGACTCCCACCCCCGGGGTACCCCCGCCAATACAGTTAGGAGTCCCGTGCTCCGACCTAGCACTATGACTTGGACGAACGACCCCGTCATTCCGGTAGGTCGATCTAGGGTTTGGTCTTGGCTCGCAGGGTGGCGATATCAGCCTCTAGGTTGAGGACGTGCATCTTCCGGTGGCAGTTCGGGCAAAGCGCTACGGTGTTGTCTACCGTGTCTGAACCACCCTGAGCCAACCAGACGACATGGTGCGTCTCTAGGTATGGATCACCATCTGCCCGGGAGAAGGGCGCCTCGCCCCCACAAAGCTCACACAGCCCCTTGGCACGACGTTTGGCGTTCTCAGCCACAAAGGCATCTCTCTCAAACCGGACGCCCAAGGCTTGTCTCTGCCCCGGCTGGCTGCGCCCACGGGTGGCCTTCTCCCGAATCTCAAGGTCACTGAGCCGCCGTGCCACCTTCTGGGCCTTGGCTTCCTGCTGGTCGATTTCAGATGCAGGCAACACGGGAACCTGCCCATCCACAACTCGCAGCGGGAAAACCCAAACGTTTCTTGGGACACCATCTGAATCCGGTTGGACCTCCTGATAAGGAGAGGCGTGCAGACGAACCCGGCCAACATATGTATAGGCACGCGGGGTGTTTACTTCAAAGAGGTGAAGGTCGACATCGGAGGAAGGCGACTCCGACAGGGTCTTGTTCTGCATAAAGGCGAGGCTTTGATCGCCAGCTAACCCCATGCCGGTGTAGTGAAGTACGTCGCCCAGCCAGCGGTCGTTGTAGATGGCTTCGACGTGGTTTGAGACAAGCACCAGCGTGCCCGTCCTAGTAGACCTGCGCATCCCGCCTTGCGGACTGCACTGAAAGATCTCGCACAGCCGAGCGTTATCGACAGAGGTACCGGGCGGAATAGCAGGGGAAAACGTCATCTTGGCCCTCATTCAGAGGTTTATATAGGCAGATGCTAGCCTATCGAGGTGGTCCAAACCGTCATACAACTTTGGGTTGTATCCGCAATGCACCATTCCGGGATAGGGACTTGAGCGTCTCCTAGGCCGCTCTTACAGCGCTGCAATAGCTCATAAGCTTGCTTTACAGTGGGCCTTGGTCCGTTAGACACTCGGCAACAAGTCAGCCACGAGTGAGAACAATGAAACGACTACTGCTCCTCGCCCTGCTGGCAGCAAGCCCTTCATGGGCGGCCCCTATAGACGATGCGCTGGCCGCTGATGCGAAGGGTGACTACGCAACTGAACTACGGATCGTCAGGCCGCTCGCTACGCAAGGCGAGAAGTGGGCGCAGTACTTCCTCGCCAGTTTGTACGCCAACGGCCAAGGCGTGGTGCAGGACGACGCTGAAGCGGCTAAGTGGTACAAGCTGGCCGCAGCGCAGGGGGATGCGGGGGCGCAGCTCAACCTCGGCCTCATGTACGCCAAATGCAGCCAAATTGGACTGTCTTCGTGTGAAGGTAAAGCGAATGTTGCTGCATCGAATGCGGGTTCGTCGACTCCGGAAAGCCAATCCATTTCAAATCTTGGCCTCGCGCAATATGAGAAATATTGTATTGAACTTGGCTTCAAGAAAAAGACGCCAGAATATGGAAGCTGCGTCCTTGATTTAAGTCGTCGCGCTGAAACTCTTACCGCGGCAAATGTGAAAAGCTCGGTTTCTGTCCAAGCGCAGCAGAGTCAATCGCCTGATATTTTTCCCGCCGCACCTTCCGGAGACGGGACCGCTGACGATTTGAGTTGCCAAGGTTATGGCTACAAAGTTGGCACGAATGAGTACGCCGGCTGCCGGCTGAATCTTCGGCAGGCTAATGAAGAAAATGAACGACGTCAGCGAGAATATAACTTCGAAAAGCAGCGATATGAGCGGCAACTAGAGTCAAGCAATGAAGCAGAAAGAAGGCGGAAAGCGAAGTGCCACTTTGCGTCCTCGGCGGCAGCGGGCCGGTCTGGCAGTACTACGCTTCAGGCTTTTACCAATCTTTTAGCATGCGAAGGCGGCGCCGACGCTCCTGTGGCTGTCGCACCGAGCCCACCGCCTACCGTACATTGTACTTTTCTTGGTAACTCGATGACTTGCAGATAGTAATTGCACCTTATGCGCATGAAACGCTCTGCTTGGATCGTGGGTAGCCTTGCAGGGCTGCTTCTTGCAACAGCCCCCTCGTTTGCAAAGAACCCACACAGCGGTCACTCCGCTGGCACCCATCACGCACAGAGACAGCAGCACAATCCTGCTCCCGGCGTACAGCGTGATTCCAACGGGCGCATCAAGCGAGATCCGCAAGCACGAAAAGAGTTTCAGAAGCAGAACCCTTGCCCCTCAACCGGAAAGACGAGCGGTAAGTGCCCCGGATACGTTGTCGATCATGTCCAAGCGCTGAAGCGCGGTGGTTCAGATGCTCCGTCTAATATGCAGTGGCAGACTAAAGATGCTGCCAAGGCGAAGGACAAGATCGAGTAATTAGCTTTGTTGGGTATGAAGGTTGGCTACTGTGAAGCACGAAAGCCCTGCGCTACTCAAAGAGGGGGGGCGTCGGTGTGATCTCAGTCGTCGTTTTTAAAATGAAAGTCGGTAGTGAATTAA
>CAIUGU010000162.1 GCA_903898785.1 uncultured Pseudomonadota bacterium
CGCCGGGGTGCGGAGGATTGTGCATGGCCATCAATGGTAGTCCTCGTAATCAAGCACGTATGCCTGGCCGTCCCGAAACTCGAACGTCAGCCGCCAGTTGCCGTTGACCCAGATCGACCACCTCCGGCGATCGCGGACCGGCTGATCGGAGCCGTCCCAGGAGAGTCGCCGAACCGCTCCCAGGCGCGGTCCACTCGGCCGCGCGAGCTCGCACAGCGAGCGTCTTCCCCCCTTATCCGAGTTACCGAAAGATGTCATTCGCAGCGGTTCGTCACCGCATACCGGGAAGCGACCCCTCAACGTTTCGATGACGGGGCGGGCTTCCTCGACTCGTTCCCGTCCATCTATCGCGCGCCGATGCACTTGAGAAAGTGGATAACTGTCCAGCTGCGATCGGTTGCCTCTTGGTTGATTTCAAGCGCATCCTTCCACGTCCGCAGCTGACGGTCGTTCCAACCGAAGGAATCCATCACCATGTCCATTGATACCCATATCAAATTCGACGGCGTCGAAGGCGAATCCACCCATGTCGACCACAAGGGTGAGGTCAAGGTCCTGTCCTGGAACTGGGGCGTGTCGAACGCACCAAAGATGGGCGCGGCCGGCAGCGGCAAGGCGGTGCCCGGCGACTTTCAATTCACACACGTTTACGACAGAGCCTCGCCGCTCTTGGCGAAGAAGTGCGCTCAGGGCGCGCACTTCCCATCCGTCGTGGTCACCGAGCGGAAGTCCGGCGAAGGCCAGAAGGACTTCTTGAAGATCACGATGAAGGAGGTCTTCATCACCGCGGTGCAGTCGAGCGGCGGTGACTTCGGTGAGTCGGTGTCGATGAGTTACGGCGCGATCGACTTCTCCTACAGACCGCAGGATGCCAAGGGCGGGTTGGGTGGCGAGGTGAAGTTCGGCTGGGACGTAAAGACCACGAAAATCACCTGAGCTCACGCGGCAGCAGCATTGATGCCCTTGGCTCACGTCTCGCGTGCCTTCCTCGAGCGTTCACTCGGGGGCGGGCCGGTCGGCGCGGTGTATATCGGTGTGCCCCCTGGGCACTTCGGCTACCGCCGCGACGCCACCGCGACAACGTTCGCGGCGTGAAGCACAAACGCCGCACGCGGGCGGCGGCGGCCACCGCCACCACCGCGCCCGCGGCCTCGCTTAGCGACGCGCTGGACCACGCGATCTCGTTGCTGCGTGCCGAGCGCATCGACGAGGCCGAGCCTGCCTTGCTGGCAATCCTGGGGCGCTGGCCAGAGCAACCCGACGCGCAGCACTTCCTGGGCGTGCTGCGGCACACGCAGGGCCGCGTTGATGAGGCGGTGGCGCTGATCCAGCGCGCGCTGGCGATCATCCCGGACCATGCCACGGCCTGGACAAATCTCGGCAACGTGCAGCTGCTGGCCGGCCGCGCCACGGAAGCACAGGCCGCCTATGAGAACGCAGTGCACCACGGCACCGATGGCGGTCAAGGCCATGACGCCGCGATGGCCCTCAACAACCTGTGCGTGCTGCACCGGCACCAGGGCCGCCTGGACCAGAGCGAAGTGAGCGCGCGCAGCGCGCTCGAGCGCGAGCCTGATTTCGGTGATGCCTGGTACAACCTGTCGCTCACGCTGCTCAAGCAAGGCCGCGTGCACGACGGCCTGCTGGCCGGCAGTCGCGCCGTTGCGCTATGGCCGGCGCACCTGCAGTCGCGCCAGGAGCTGATCCGCGCGCTGATGCTCCTCGGCGAACGCGAGCGCGCCGCCCTGCTGCTGCGCGATTGGCTGGCCGAGGACCCGGACAACCCGGTGGCCGAACACATGCTCGCCGCCTGCGAGGGTGAGGCGGCGCCCGAGCGTGCCAGCGACGCCTATGTCGAGCAGGTATTCGACGCCTTCGCCGCCTCGTTCGACGCCCAGCTCGAGGCCCTGGGCTACCGCGCCCCGGGGCTGGTGGTGCAAGCGCTGACCGCCGCCGCCGGCGCGCCCACAGGCGCGCTCGACATCGTGGACGCGGGCTGCGGCACCGGCCTGTGCGGCCCCGCACTCAGGCCCTATGCACGGCAACTCGCCGGCTGCGATCTTTCCGAGGGCATGCTGCGGAGGGCGTGGTCGCGGCAGGTCTACGATGTCCTGCACAAGGCGGAGCTCACCTATTACCTTGAGACCCAGCCGGAGGCCTTCGATGCGGTCATCTCGGCCGACACGCTGTGCTACTTCGGTGCGCTCGAAGTGGCGCTCGCCGCAGCGCGGCGTTGCCTGCGGCCAGGTGGTTGGCTCATATTCACCGTCGAGGCGCTGCCGGAAGGTCACGCCGAGTCGCACGTGCTGCAAACCAACGGGCGTTATGCCCATGCGCGGAGCTACCTCGAGCAGGCCATGCGCGCCACGAGCCTCGAGCCCGTTGCCATCGTCAGCGACACGCTGCGCCAGGAATCAGGGGAGGCCGTCGTCGGCTGGCTAGTCACGGCACGGCGGGCATCGTCATGAGCGGCCAGCAGCAATAACTCCCGGCATGAGAGCGCATTTTTCGTCATGCACAGACCATCTCCCAGGCACCTTCTCGATAGCGCTGCGTCATCGATGCTTCAGGCCGTCAACGATGGGCCGGTGAATATGCCGTTCCGGCGAGACGTCACCGCGGGCGGCGACCGCCGAGACAACGGCCGGGCCCCATTCCTCCACCTGTGCTCCGCAAACATTGGATCCGAGACGAACTGACTCCGTTGCGGGACCTTCGCTGAGCTGTGGCGTGATCGTGCTGGCTCGAATCGTCCTTCGGTTACTCGTCGCTCGAGGAACTGGAAGCGGCGCTCGTCAAGGTCTGACGTGGGCGGCCGCCCGTTGGTCGTACAATCCGGGGGACACACGATGAATCCAGCTCGACTTCTTGCAATCGTCGTTCTCTTCGCAAACGCGAATTGCGTCCGGGCGGATGAGCCGGCCGTGCCGGCTACGACCCGTGCCGTGACGCAGGCGCCAGGCGCATTGCTGGCCGGCGAGGCAGTGGCCGTGAGTTACTCGGGGTTCCGACAGGGCCAGCATCCGGATCGGGGCGACGGAGCCGTGAATCCGAGCGATCAAGAGGTACTGGAGGATCTCGAGATCCTGGTCCGCCACGGCTTCCGGCTGATTCGCATGTATGATTCCGGCGACAACACGCGGACCGCGCTCGAGCTGATTCGCAAGCACGAACTGCCGGTGAAGGTCCTGCTGGGCATCTGGCTCGACGCCGAGATCAGCAACCACGAAGGTTGTCCGTGGCTCAAGGAACCCATTCCAGATTCGAAGCTGGCCGCCAACGCTGTCAAGAACGTCGCAGAGGTCGGGCGCGGCATCGAGCTCGCACGGCGATTCGGTGACATAGTGGTTGCCGTCAACGTCGGCAACGAAGCACTGGTCGACTGGAACGACCACATGGTCCCACTCGAGCAGGTCATCGCTTACGTCCGCCGCGTGAGGGCAGCGATCGATCAGCCGGTGACCGTGGCAGACAACTATCTGTGGTGGGCCCGCCACGGCGCGCCGCTTGCCGCGGAAGTCGACTTCCTGGGAGTGCACACCTATCCCGTCTGGGAAAAAAAGCCGATCGACGAGGCGCTCCCGTACACCGTGGAGAACATCGAAGCGGTGCGCGCGGCGCTGCCGGGCAAACCGATCGCGGTCCTGGAAGCGGGGTGGCCGACGGTCGCCAGCGAGTTCGGCGACGCCGCCAACGAGGAAAACCAGGCGCGCCATGTCGGCGAGCTGCGGCAGTGGGCCGTTGCGACAAACACCACAGTGTTCCTGTTCGAGGCGTTCGACGAGCCCTGGAAGGGCGACCCGGACAATCCGCTCAATGCCGAGAAGCACTGGGGCCTGTTCAACGTGGACCGCACGGCTAAGAAGGCGATGAAATGACGACGACTCGGTGCCCTGACAGCTCACCAGGCAATTTTCGTGCAGGCTGGGCGTTGGCGGCCCTGCTGGGTCCTCTGGCCTCCTGCGGCGGTGGTGGCTCTCAGCAGCCGGTCGCTGGCCCGCCACCCCCGCCGACGTCTCAGCCACCCGTCAACGTGAATATCGACAACCCGGCGTTGACGACGGCCAGTAATTCACCGGTGTCTGCGGGAGGCGCGCTGACGCTCGTGTGGAGCGACGAGTTCAACCTCACGCAACTCGACCCAAAGACCTGGTACTTCGAGAGCGGCGACGGCAGCCAGTACGGCATCCCCGGCTGGGGCAACAACGAGCTGCAGTGGTACCTTCCGGACAACGCCGAATTGCGCAATGGTCGTCTGGTCATCACCGCCCGCATGGAATCGCGGGACGCCAAGAACTATACGTCCGCGCGGATCAATACGCGGGATCGCTTCGCGTTTCGCTATGGTCGCATCGAGGCGCGCATCAAGCTGCCGAAAGGGCAGGGTCTATGGCCCGCGTTCTGGCTACTGCCTCAGGAGCAGGCCTACGGCACCTGGGCCGCCTCCGGAGAAATCGACATCGTCGAGGCGAGGAACCCCGGGTCGACCGGCG
>CAIUGU010000163.1 GCA_903898785.1 uncultured Pseudomonadota bacterium
ATGGACGGCATCGACGGCATGGCCGCGTCCGGCGGCGCCGTCATTTCCGTTGCAGCCGCCGCACTGATCCTTGCCGTCTCCGGCCCCGCGGGCACCGCATTGAGCCTTGGCCTGCTTTGCGCCTGCTGCGTCGCCTTCCTGCTGTTCAACTGGCCGCCAGCGAGGCTGTTCATGGGCGACGCGGGAAGCCTGTTCCTGGGATATTGCTTCGGCGCAATCATCGTCCAGACTTCGCAGTCGGGAGCACCCGGAATCTGGACCTGGCTGATACTTTTCGGCTATTTCGCCGGAGATACCACGACCACCACCGTCATACGGATATTCGTGGCCCCCAAGTGGTACGGGGAGCACCGCAGCCATGCGTACCAGAACCTTGCCAGGCTGCTGAAGAGCCACCTCCGGGTCACCGGCGGCGTGCTCCTCTACCACCTCCTGTGGCTCCTCCCCCTTGCCGCGTGGTCCACAGTGGACTACTCGATGGCGCCTGTCGCGGCGCTCGCGGCAATTGCCCCGGTTGTCGCATGGACCTTCCGCTTCGGCCCGCGCCTGTCGAGTTCCTGATGACCGACACGCCACCGCTGATCGCAATCGTCTTCCCGGACGACCTTGGCGTCGCCGCCCTCGAGGTCGCTGGCAGCACCGCGTGGACCCATTCGGCCAACTGCCTGCATGAGGAAGCCGGACGCGCGCTGCGCATCCTTGCCCGCGACGACCAGCGGCGCTGGCCTGACTCCGCTGAGGCGGACCGGGCGGGACAGGACGCGGGTGGCGTGCTGGTGGTGGACCCCCGGACCACGCTGTCGCGCGCCGCCGCGCGTGCGCTGCTGGATGCCGCCGCCGGCGCGACCGCATTCCGCGTGGTCGCGCCCGCCTCAAGAGCGACGGGGCACCCGGAACCCTCCGTGCTCGCCGCGTACATTCCGGGCCCCGCTCCCGGGGCACCGAACCTGGACCTCGGGTGGGAGCGGCTCCGGGCCGCCATTGCCCCGGTCTTGGGGGAACATCCCCGGGAGATACCTGCGCCCACGCTGGATCCCGCATCGGCGCCCTGCCTGGTGCAGTCGTACGAGCAGCTTGCGAGCCTGGAGGCCCGGGTATTGCGGGAGCGGGCGCTGCGCGCGATGGCAGGTGGCGTCCGGATGCGAAGCCCAGAGACGACCCTCTTGCGGGGAACCTTGCATCACGGCACCGGCATCGAGATCGATGCCAATGTCATCCTCGAGGGTGAGGTCACGCTGGGAGACGGCGTACTGATCGGCGCGAATTGCATCGTCCGGAACGCCACGATAGGCAGCGGGACGCGCGTTCATCCCTACTCGCTGGTCGAAGGCTCGCGCGTGGGCAGCGACGGCTTCATAGGCCCCTACGGCCGGGTGCGCCCCGGCTGCGAGATAGGAAACCGGGTCCAGATCGGCAACTATGTCGAGATCAAGAACAGCGTGCTAGGCGACGGCGTGAAAGCCGATCACCTCTCCTCTATCGGCGATGCCGATGTCGGCGCCCGAGCGAGTTTTGGTTGCGGGGCGATCATCGTCAACTACAACTGGC
>CAIUGU010000164.1 GCA_903898785.1 uncultured Pseudomonadota bacterium
CGATGACGCGGGCGAGGCCCGCCCGCAGGGCCTGGCCAAGCGCGTTGACGGGAGGGTTGTCGATCGTGAGCACGGCGACTCGATCGACGACCCGGTATTGCACCTCGTCAGTCATGAATGCCGCGCAACAGGGTCAAGCTCGCTTGGGAGTCGTGGCCGCGGGCACTCACTTGTCCTTCGGAGCGTGGGAGCGTGATGCGAAATCGATGGGGGGTGCCAGCACGAACATCACGCGGGTCTTGCGTGTGCCGGCATTGGCAAAGCTATGAGTCCGGTCATACGTGAAGGCAAACGAGTCACCGGATTCCAGATGGTGGGGCTTGCCGTCGACGGTCAATCTGAACTTCCCTTCCAATACGAAACCAAGCAGTTCGCCCGGGCCGTGCTGCATCGGCATGTCTGACTTCGCGCCGGGAACCATTTCCAGGATGCTGGCTTCCATGCGGTGCTCCGGTCGCGATGGCAGCAGCAGCGTCCACTCCATCCCGGTGGTGTGATACACGGGATGATGACCGGCCTTCGTGACGATCGCGCGCGCGGCGGTACGGCTCTGCAAGAGCGTCGTGACATCCATGCTCAGCGCATTGCAGATCCGGTACACCATGCCGAACGACGGCGCCGCTTTCTGGTTTTCTATTTTTGAAAGGGCGCTGGGCGAACAGCCGATGCTTGCCGCCAGTTCGTCGAGCGTGAGATGGCGGATCCGGCGTGCCTTCTTGAGCGCGGGACCGAAGGAGCCCTTCGCGCTGTCCGGAAGCTGCTTGCCGCTTGCCGGGGAAACCTTCTTTGCTGCCTTGGGCATCGTCATCCCCACTTCGATGGCACCCGTCTGCGTGCCCGTCTCTTGTTGCGTTGCGTCAACCCTACTGCGTTGCGCCAATGGTTGGCAATTCTAGTTCACTTGCGTCGCGCCGTCAGAGGAGCCGGCCTGCATGACGGCAATGGAATTGCGAATCCAATTCAAAAGAACTTGAACTATGAGAAAGTTTGTATGAATGTACGCAGGCACCCGCGCCAGTGCGTTCGAGGCACCGGGCTATTGATGGTTTATAACCAGCCCCGAAGAGGGCTCAACACAGACATGGGGGAATAAGCGCAATGAGTCTCCAAGCATATGGACGGTCTGCGGTACTGAGTGCGGCAATCAGTGTCATCCTGACATCGCCAGTGTTAGCCGCTGCACCCCCCTCTGGCGGCGTCCGGCTCGAAGAAATTGTCGTGACGGCACAGCGCGCGGAGACGAACCTGCAGGAGACGCCCATTTCCGTGGCCGCCGTCAGCGGTGAGCAACTGGCGCAGCAGGGCGCCTCAACCCTTCTCGATCTCACGTCCTTCATCCCGAACCTGCAGGTGGGCAGCACGACGCTGCAGACCGGCGGAAGCGGCCGTTTCGCAATTCGCGGTATCGGCCAGGAAGCCGGCACCCAGGCGTCGGTCGGCCTGTACATCGATGAAGTCTACTATCCCACTGGCGCCGGCAACCTGATGGGTCTGTTCGACGTCGACCGCATAGAAGTGCTGCGCGGACCGCAGGGCACCTTGTTCGGGCGCAACACGATCGGCGGCGCGATCCAGTACATCACCGTCAAGCCCGGCAGCGAGTTCGGCGGCTATGCCGAGGCAACAGGCGGCAACTTCGGGCGCACGGACTTCAACGGGGCCTTGAACATTCCGCTGGGAGAGACGGTCGCAGCCCGAGTCGCAGTCGGCTACAACTCCCGGGACGGCTTCGTGCATGACAATTTCCAGAACGTCGATCGGGGCGAGGACGAGCGCACGGCCGCCCGCGTGCAGCTGCGATTTACGCCGACCGACAGCCTGACCATCGACCTGAAGGGTGAATGGCTGGCGAACGAGACCAATGGCCGTGCTGCCACGATTCATGGCTATGACGGCTCCGTGTTTCCGACCGGGCAGAATGACGGCGCCCAGTTCATCATCTTCGGACGCACTTTTCCGCCCAATCCAACTAACGTGCACCTGTGTCCGGCCACTGGCGCGCCCCCTGCCACGGGCCCCTGCCTGAATGTCGAGTCGTCGGGTTATCAGATGGCGGGCTTGAGCTCCGCCGAGTACTCCGAGCTGGACTACACGTCCGGCACCCTGGCTATCAACTGGGCCCTGAATGATGCGGTCTCGCTCAAGTCGATCACGGGCTACAGCCTCACGGAGGTCAAGAGTGCGGTCGACTACGATACGACCCCCGCCAGCTTCTTCAGCGGGCTCACTCCCAAGAACGACACTGCGGCACTCTCGGAGGAGCTGCAGCTTCGCCTCAACCTGCTGGACAACCGGCTGCACTGGACCATCGGGTTGTTCTACTTCGACCAGGACGTGGAAACCCTGACTGCCAGCACGTTCGGTGCCGTCACGCCGGTGGCCGCGAACGCGACGGGCAACAAGAACGGTGTGCAGTCGACAGCAATCTTCTCGCAGGCAACCTACGATTTCACCGACCGTCTGTCGGGCACCATCGGATTGCGCTACAGCGAGGAGGACATCAGCTCGCGAACGCTGAATGCGGCAGGAGTCCTTGGTCGCGAGTTCGAAGGCAGCTTCAGCGATACCTCTCCGCAGTTCGGCCTGCAGTTCCAGGCCAGCGATGACCACATGTTCTACGTCAACGCCGCCAAGGGATTTCGTGCGGGCGGCTTCGGCACGAACGTCGGGTTCGTCAACGGCTTCAAGTCGTTCGATCCGGAAGAGGCCTGGACCTATGAACTGGGTGCGCGCCTCGAGTTCATTGACCGTCGCCTGAGATTGAATCCGACCGTGTTCTTCACGGAGTGGACCGGCATCCAGGCCAATACCCTGATTTCGGTTCCGGAGCCCGGCGCGGCGTGCCCGGTTGGCGCAAACAACTGCCCCGGCGTGGGCACGGTGCCGCAGAACGTGGCCGATGCGGAGATCAAGGGGCTCGAGGTCGAGGCCCTCTTTCAGGCGACGGACCGTTTGACGCTGCAGGCGTCCGTGGGCGTCCAGGACAGCAAGTACACCGACATCAACGCGAGCCTCATCCGCGGCCAGGTTTATCCTGCCTCGCTCGGTGGCTTCCCGGTGGGCGAGATCTTCGTGCCAAAGCTGTGCGACGGCAGCAGCGACCCCACCCTGGCGCAGCTGAACCCGACGCGCACACCGGCACAGCTGGCTCCGCTGGTTCCGTTGTACGAGTGCAAGGGGGGCAGCGATCTCAGCCGGTCACCCAAGCTGAAATTCTCCGTGGGCGCCCGCTACGCGATGCCGTTGTCGAACGGTGGGCAGCTCGTCTCCAGTGCGGACTACGGCTGGACCGACAAGCAGCGCAGCCAGGTCACCAATCTCGACCAGACACCGCTGCCGAGCTACGGGGTGCTGAATGCCCGCGTGCAGTACAACGCGCCGGACGATCGCTGGAGCTTGGCCGTCTTCGGCACGAATCTCACCGACGAGTACTACTACTACGGCAGCGCTGATTTCGCCAACGGCTATACGCCGGGTACGACGGTCTGGGATCCGGCGAGGCCGCTTGAGTACGGCGCTACGGTGAAGTTCAGGTTCTAGCCGCCGTGGCACGCACGAACCATGGCGCGGCCGCCCGCGCCCTGGTCCAGGACGATGATCTCGGGAATCGGAGGAAGCAGAGATGACGCGTTTTCGACTTGCTCTCGCCACGCTTGGTTGCCTTGCCGTCTGGGCAGCCGCGTCGGCGCATCACTCTATCGCGATGTTCGACGACAACAAGCCAGCCATCCTGACCGGTACCGTGCAGGCGTACCACTGGCGCAATCCGCACGCGATGCTGGTTCTGGACGTGGACACGGTCAAGAACATCAAGGGAGAGACCGAGCCCGACCAGGCCGGCGTCTGGTCGATCGAGCTGCACAGCACGGCAATCATGATGCGACGCGGCTTCACGAAGGACTACTTCAAGCCCGGGGACAAGGTCACGGTGACAGGTGGCCGCATGCGCGACGGCTCCAAGATGATCCGCCTGTTCAACGGCAAGAAGGCCGACGGGACGGCTTTCTACGGCGACGACTTCCGTCCGGAGTCGACCGGCAACAACCAGACTCCGTCAAACTGAGAGGTCCATGATGAACGCACGGCGATTGCTGAGCGCAGGCCTGTCTGCCGCCGCTCTCTATGCACTCATGACCGCAACGTCCAATGCGCAGATTGCCCAGCTCGGACCCGGTGGCGCACCGCCGGATCCCAATCCGCGCAGTGCCCGCGTCGGCCTTGACCGGCTACCCAACGCCCCCGGAAGGGATGACGTCGGCGACGTATGTTCCCGCTGTCACAACATCGAGCGAATCTCGAAGCAGCGGCGGACGGCGCGTCAGTGGCAGGCCATGGTTCCCATGATGACGGATCGTCTGGGAGACGCTGCGGATGCGCCAGGCGAACAGGATGTGCGCGCGGTCGCGGAGTACCTGAGCAATCACTGGAGCCGGCCGGAGACGCCAGCCGAGGCCGCGCAGAAGGATCCGCTTCATGAGCCCGATGCGCCGCTGCCGCTTGCGCAGGCGCGGGATCTGTCGGGCACCTGGATGACGGCGATGTGGTACACGATGCTCAACATGGGTCCGTCCGACGGATTGCCCTTGAGTCGCGGCTTCCGCAGCGCCGTGAACCCGAAGAACGGCGTCGCCGACGTATTGAGTCCGTGGGCCCGCGAGAAATCGAAATCCTGGACGATGTACAACGATCCGCTCACGAAGTGCAATTCCCCGGGGCCGCTGGCCTACAACAGTCCCTATGTGTTCGAGATCCTGCACTCTCCGCAGCGTGTCACGCTGATCACGGAGTACTTCCACGAAGTGCGGCGCATCTTCCTGGATGGACGCGAACATCCGCCCGGCAACCCGGATCCGACGGCGATGGGACATTCGGTGGGTCGATGGGAAGGCGCAACGCTCGTCATCGACTCGCGGAACTTCAAGGAAAGCCCTGCTTTCCAGGTGCCTTGGAGCGACCAGTTCCACCTCGTCGAGCGCATTCGGCGCGTCCGGGATGGCAACGTGCTCGAGATCGACGTGACGATCGAGGATCCGCTGGCGTTCAAGGAACCGCTGCACGGCATCTTCTACTTCAAGAAGGATCCGTCCCTTGAGTTCGGTGAATGGAACTGCGACGGGTTCTTCGACTACGAGCCCTTTGCTCCGAAGGACGCGAAACCTTAAGCGGATGCGAGGGCACCGCGGCCTGAACCTCGAAGGGTCACCTGGAGGTTCGGGCCGGTTCGATTTGTCGCGACTGCGGTGGGGCAAGTGCCGAGGTGACGCCTCCGGGGCACCCGCTCTCATCCCATCCCCCGCCGGCATCACCACATAGCCATTCCCTATTTCGGTAACAAAGAGGTGCCTGTACAGTTCCGGCAATGTACGTATACGACGAAATCGACCAGCGGCTGGTGGACGAGCGGGTTGCTCAGTTCCGCGACCAGACGCGCCGCTTCCTCGCAGGCACGCTGCACGAGGACGATTTCCGTGCGTTGCGCCTCCGAAATGGCCTTTATATTCAACGACATGCGCCGATGCTGCGCGTGTCGATCCCGTACGGCCTGCTGTCGTCGAAGCAGGTGCGGATGCTCGCCCGGATCGCCCGCGAGTACGACAAAGGGTTCGGCCACTTCAGCACCCGGCAGAACATCCAGTACAACTGGCCGAAGCTCGAGACCGTTCCTGACATCCTGGAGCTGCTCGCGAGCGTCCAGATGCATGCCATCCAGACCAGCGGCAACTGCATCCGCAACGTCACGGCGGACCATTTCGCCGGCGTCGCGCCCGACGAGCTCGACGATCCGAGGCCCTGGTGCGAAATCGTCCGCCAGTGGGCCACGCTCCATCCCGAATTCTCGTACCTGCCACGCAAGTTCAAGATCGCCATCACCGGTTCGCCACAGGACCGCGCGGCGTCGAAGGTGCATGACGTCGGCCTGAACCTCGTCCGCAACGCGGCCGGGGAGATCGGCTTCGAAGTGCTGGTGGGCGGGGGCCTCGGTCGCATGCCGATCATCGGCCACGTGATCCGCGAGTACGTCGCCCCGCGCGATTTGCTCGCGTACCTCGACGCGATCCTGCGCGTGTACAACATGGGCGGTCGTCGCGACAACATCCACAAGGCGCGCATCAAGGTGCTCGTGAAGGCGGTCGGCCCCGCGAAGTTCCGCGAGATGGTCGATGCCGAGTTCGAGAAGTCGCGCGATATTGCGCCCGTCCTCACCGATGCCGAGATCGC
>CAIUGU010000165.1 GCA_903898785.1 uncultured Pseudomonadota bacterium
CACCAGTACAACCACAATGCCTTCGCCTACCACGTCTCTCTCGACAACCAGGTCGTCGACATCGGAACCGACCGGCTGCCGCACAGCTACCCGGAGCACATCGAGAGCCGCTGGAAACAGCACGATGACCGGATCGTCTGGGAACTCGCCATCGGCGTCTACCCAGACCGCTACGAGGACGGCTCCCTCGTGACAACGCCGGTGCCGCTTGCAGCCGGAAAGGTGATCGGACTCATGGTTGCGTACTGCGATAACGACGGCAGCGAGTTTCGCGAGAACTTCGTCGGCTCCGAGTCCGTGCCGTTCGGCAAGAAGGACCGCGGCTGGATCGACGCAGACCTCTTCGGCAAGCTCGTGCTGGATGCGCCGCGATGAGGCCGAGCGTACCCACAGGCACGACCGGAATGGATGGCCCGGCTGCGGTCACCGGAGAATTCGTCGACCTGGACGGCGAGCGGTACTACGTGATTCGAGATGTCGATCGGATGCCGCCGTTCTTCATCAGCGTCATCTCAAGCGCCGACCACTGGTTGTTCGTCTCTTCCTCCGGAGGCCTGACCGCCGGCCGCGTTTCACCGGAAACGGCGCTGCTTCCGTACCTTCCCGTCGACAGGATTCACGAGTGCAATGTGCACACCGGCTGCAAGACGATCCTGCGGATCGATCAGCACGGCGGGCAGGTGCTCTGGGAGCCGTTCAACCGGGAACACGATGGCCGCTTCGCGACCAGCCGCAATCTCTACAAGAACGTCCTCGGCAACAAGCTCTGCTTCGAGGAGGTCAATCACGACCTGGCCCTCGCCTTTCGCTATACGTGGGCCACCAGCGACCAGCATGGTTTCGTGCGCCTGTGCGAACTTCGCAACCTCGGGGACGCGACGTTGCGGATCGAGCTGGTCGATGGCCTGCAGAACATCCTGCCCGCGGGCACGCCGATGCTCGTTCAGGCCAATTCGAGCAACCTCGTGGATGCGTACAAGTGGACCGAACTCGACGCAGGCACCGGGCTGGCGATGTACGCACTCTATTCCAGGATTTCGGATCGCGCCGAACCGGCTGAATCGCTGCGGGCCCATGTCGTCTACGGCCTCGGCCTCGACGCGCCCACGGTGCTGCTCTCGTCGCTGCAACTCAACGATTTCCGCCTCGGCAAGCCCTTGGTGCAGGAGGAACGGAAGCGTGGCATCCGCGGCGCCTATTTCCTCGCAGCCAGCCTCGTGCTTCAGCGCCGCGAGTCGCAGCGATGGCAGATCGTGGCCGATGTCGGGCGTACGCAGGGCCAGGTCGTCGATATCATCCGGCACCTTGCGGACCCGGCCGCTGCGGCACAGGCGGTGGCGCGTTCTGTCGACGCGGGCTGCGACGAGCTGGCACGCATCATGGCCGCCGCAGACGGGTTCCAGTCCGCTGCCGAGGAGCCCGTGGCGGTGCATCACTACGCCAACGTGCTGTTCAATGTCCTGCGCGGCGGAATCTTCCATGACCAGTACCGGGTGCCGGCCGCCGATTTCGCCAGCAGCGTCCGCCACTTCAATGCGTTCGTCTACGAACGTCACCGCGGGCTGCTCGACGCCCTCGACGAAACACTGGCGGTGGACGACCTGCTGTCAGCCGTGAGACGGACCGGCGACCCGCAACTGGAAAGGCTCTGCCAGGAGTACCTGCCGATCACGTTCGGCCGCCGTCACGGCGATCCGAGTCGCCCATGGAACATGTTTGCGATCAGGCTCAAGGACGCTCGGGGCGAACGCCTGCTGTCCTATGAAGGCAACTGGCGGGACATCTTCCAGAACTGGGAGGCACTGACTTTCAGCTTCCCGGAGTTCATCGAGTACGCCATCGCCAAGTTCGTCAATGCGACGACCGCAGACGGATACAACCCGTACCGCATCACCCGGGACGGAATCGACTGGGAAGTCGAGGACCCGGGCAATCCATGGAGTCACATCGGCTACTGGGGCGACCACCAGGTCATCTATCTGCTGAAATTCCTGGAACAGTCCAGGCAGTTTCATCCGGCACGCCTCAGCGCGCTGCTGCACCGTCCCATCTTCAGTTATGCGAACGTGCCATATCGGATCAAGTGCTTCGAGGAGATCGTCGCGGACCCGAAACGAACCGTGGAGTATGACCACGCGGTCGCGGCTCGCATAGCGGACCGGGTCGCCGCGACAGGCGCAGACGGCAAGCTGGTGCTCGAACGCGGCGGAAACGTCTACCAGGTCAACCTGCTGGAGAAGCTGCTGGTGCCGCTGCTGGCCAAGCTCGGCAATCTCGTCGTCGATGGCGGGATCTGGCTGAACACGCAGCGACCGGAGTGGAACGACGCGAACAACGCCCTGGTCG
>CAIUGU010000166.1 GCA_903898785.1 uncultured Pseudomonadota bacterium
CCTCGGCATGCAGCTCGCCATCGTCGAGTACGCGCGCAACGTGGCATCGCTCGCCGATGCACACTCCACGGAGTTCAATCGCGGAACGCCGCATCCGGTCGTTGCCCTGATTGCGGAGTGGCAGGACCAGAAGGGCACCGTGGAGCAGCGCGACGAGAAGGTGAACCTGGGCGGCACGATGCGCCTGGGTGCCCAGGAATGCCGCATCTCCCACGGCTCGCAGGCCCACCAGATCTACGGCACCGACGTGATCATGGAGCGCCACCGTCATCGCTACGAATTCAACAACACTTACCTGCAGAAGCTGATGAACGCGGGCCTCCGGTTCTCGGGCTTCTCGCGGGACGGGCTGGTCGAGATGATCGAGCTGCCCACGCACCCGTTCTTCATGGCCTGCCAGTTCCACCCGGAATTCCGCTCGACGCCGCGTGACGGCCATCCGCTGTTCACGGGCTTCATCAAGGCGGCGCGGGCTTACCACCAGGCGCAGCTGCCGGCGGTTGCCAGCGCGTGAAGCTCCTCGACTTCGACGTCGGTGCGGACCGCCCGTTCTTCCTGATCGCAGGCCCCTGCGTCATCGAGAGCGAAGGCCTCGTGCTCGATACCGCGGGTGCGCTGAAGGAGCTGACCACGAAGCTCCGCATTCCCTTCATCTTCAAGTCGTCCTTCGACAAGGCCAACCGCTCGTCAGCGAAGAGCTTCCGCGGGCCGGGCATGGAGGAGGGGCTGCGCATCCTCTCCGAGGTCAAGCGGCAGTTACAGGTGCCCGTGCTGACGGATGTGCACGAAGACACGCCGATGGCGGAAGTGGCGTCGGTGGTCGACGTGCTGCAGACGCCAGCGTTCCTGTGCCGCCAGACCAACTTCATCCTGGACGTCTGCTCGCAGGGCAAGCCGGTCAACATCAAGAAGGGCCAGTTCCTGAGTCCTTGGGAAATGCAGAACGTCGTCGACAAGGCACGCTCCACGGGCAACGAGCAGATCATGGTGTGCGAGCGCGGCTTCACGTTCGGCTACAACAACCTTGTCTCGGACATGCGCTCGCTGGCCGTCATGCGCGCGACCGGGTGTCCGGTTGTCTTCGATGCCACGCACTCCGTGCAGTTGCCGGGCGGCAAGGGCTCGGCGTCCGGCGGTCAGCGCGAGTTCGTGCCGGTGCTGGCGCGCGCGGCCATTGCGGCCGGCGTGTCCGGAGTCTTCATGGAAACGCATCCCGACCCGGCTCACGCCTTGTCCGACGGACCGAACGCCTGGCCGCTGGGTCGGATGGCCGCGTTGCTCGAGACCTTGCGCGATTTGGATAAAATTGTAAAATCAAAGCCTTACGAGGAAGAGCTAATAACATGAAGATCGTCGATGTCCGTGGCCGAGAAATCATCGATTCCCGTGGCAATCCCACCGTGGAGGCCGATGTCGTTCTCGAGTCCGGCGTCGTTGGTCGTGCCGCCGTGCCGTCAGGCGCCTCGACCGGTTCGCGAGAAGCCGTGGAACTCCGCGATGGCGACAAGAAGCGCTACCTCGGCAAGGGCGTTCTGAAGGCCGTCGCGAACGTCAACGGCGAGCTGAAGGCGGCGTTGCTCGGCAAGGACGTCACGCAGCAGGCTGCGCTCGATGCCCGCATGATCGAACTCGACGGCACCGACACCAAGGCGCGCCTGGGCGCGAATGCGCTGCTCGCCGTTTCGCTCGCTGCCGCCCATGCCGCGGCGAAGTCGCGGAACGTCTCGCTGTTCCGCTACCTCGGCGGCCCCGGCCCCAAGACGCTGCCCGTGCCGATGATGAACATCATCAACGGCGGCGCACATGCCGACAACAGCGTGGACATCCAGGAATTCATGATCC
>CAIUGU010000167.1 GCA_903898785.1 uncultured Pseudomonadota bacterium
ATCACGCGGCGGTGCAACATCTCCATCGCGTCGCCCGTCAGCCGCGAGCGGCGCAGCAAGCGGAACAGCGGTCCACCTGCGACCAGCGAAAAGTCGTTCAATTTGTCGAGTGGCGTCCGGGCGCTACCCGCCGCAGTCGCAGTTTGTGTGCCGCTCATCGTGGGTCGCCCGTTCTCGTCTCAGCCCGGCGCGTTCGGGAGCAGCATCCGGTCTGCAGTGAGTTCGTACCTCCATGGGCAACCGGCGTTCTTCCAGCCGTTCTTCAGCCGCTGTCCGTTGAAGACACTGTCCGGATCCTTCACGGCATCGCCTTCCATGCCGTCGACGATGTTGTAGACGTTCTTGAACCCAGCCTTTGCAAGCAGGTTGACTGCCATGGCGCCACGACCACCCGAGCGACACATGACCATCAGCGTGTCGTCCGGCCTCGCGATCTTCTGTACTCGGGCCACGAAGTCCGATAGCGGTCGCGCCGGAAACTGCTTCTTCTCCGCGTCCCATTGATAGGTCACGGCGAAGACCGGGATCTTCCAGGCGATGGGCGCATGGCCGACCCACATGAACTCCTCGGGGGTCCGCACGTCGATGATCTTCACCTTGTCCGGCGCAGCCAGGCATTGCTCGTAGGCCTCCCGGGCCGTGACATAGAGTCCGAGGACCGTCTGCTTGGCCTTGGGAAGGGCCGTGGTTGAATCAGTCATTCTCGGTCTCCAATTCGAGTCGACGGGAGGTCGCTTCGGCTGTCTGCAGGGGCCCTGGATTCACCCGAGCCTGACCACAGTCGCCTCGGGAAGCTTCGCCGCAGTCGCCTTCTCCCAGCGCTCTTCGATCAGTTCCTTGCCTGCCTTTTCCAGGAATTCGGGCGCGGCCCACTGCTGCACGTCGAAGTCGCGCTGTATGTAGCCGTGCTCAAGCATGAAGTCCTTGCCGATCTCGATCTGCGCAAGGTTCTTCGGCGACAGGTTGGGCACCATGTCGATGTGCTTGATGCACTGGTAGGTGTCCTCGACGTCGCGATAGTAGGTCTGGCGGTCCAGGATCACGGCCGCGGCGTGCTTGTGCTCGTTGGCCCAGCGCCCCACCTTGATCATCGCCTTCAGGAAGGTGACGACCAGTTCGGGGTGCTGCTCAGCCATCACGTCGCTGCAGGTGATGACTGCAGGCTCGTTGTTGGCCTGCAGCCGCCAGTCGGGGTGGCGCGACAGGTCCTCGATCGCCGCGATCTTGCCCGTTTCTTCCTGCAGGTGCTGCCAGGTCTTGCTGTGGGTGTAGATCGCATCGACCTTGCCTTCCAGCAGCGCCGTCTCCAGCGGGCGGGTGATCAGGGTGTGCTTGTGGTCCACCTTCCCCATGTAGAACTCGGTCGCGCTGTTCACCGGCCCGCACATCTTCGGGTCGGTGTACCAGTCGTCGGCCTCCGGAAACTCGACGATCTCGACATCCTCGATGCTCATGTCGTTGAGCATCAGCATGTTCAGGATGCCGTAGTGCTCGGTGATGCGCCACCAGTCGGCCTTCAGCGTGTTCAGGCTCTTCGACAGGCCGATGCGCTTGCCCTTCAGGTGGCTCATCTTGTAGATGCGGTCCTTGGCCCGCACCAGCATGCAGCCGCCTTCGTAGGTGGGCGTCGCGCCCAGCAGCCGGGTGCGGCGGATGTCGGCCTGGACGTGGATCGGCGGGTAGAGGCCGCCGAAGCGGATCAGGTTGTCTAGGTTGTGGATGTAGTGCGGGTACCAGTCGTTCTCGCGCCGGCTTCGGAAGTACGAATAGTCGACGCCGATTGCCTTGAAGTCCGTCTTGCACCACCCCAGCTCCTGGTCGATGTTGTTGGCCGACACCATGGGGCAATTGGTGAAGAAGACCTCCTTCCAATTCAACGGAACGGTGCTGAATTTCGTGCCCTTGGGCATTGCGTGCTCCTTTGCTCGTTGAGGTCGTCTCGGGCCGGGATTCCGCCCTGACTCGATGTGGCTCGTTTCTACGCCGCTCAGGCACGTCGCGCGGGACCATTCGGGACATCGGACG
>CAIUGU010000168.1 GCA_903898785.1 uncultured Pseudomonadota bacterium
TACTGCCGGTCGACCTCGAGGTGGGCGACAACGATTTCATCACCGTGCTCGGGCCCTCTGGCTGCGGCAAGTCCACCCTGCTGCGGCTGGTCGCCGGGCTGGAGACGCCGACCACCGGCGAGATCCAGCTCGACGGCACGAACATCGTGGGCGCGGGCGCCGATCGCGGCGTGGTGTTCCAGAGCTACACGCTCTTTCCCTGGCTGAACGTCCGCCAGAACATCTGCTTCGGCCTGCGCGAAAAGGGCATGAAGCTCTCCGAGCAGCGCGAGATCAGCGACCGCTTCATCGCCCAGGTCGGGCTGCGCGGTTTCGAGGATCATTTTCCCAAGCAGCTCTCGGGCGGCATGCAGCAGAGGGTGGCGATCGCCCGCGCGCTGGCCAACGACCCCAAGATCCTGCTGCTCGACGAGCCGTTCGGCGCGCTCGACAACCAGACCCGCGTACTGATGCAGGAGCTGCTGCTCGGCATCTGGGAGCAGGCGCAGAAGACGGTCATGTTCATCACCCACGACATCGACGAGGCTATCTTCATGGCCAGCCGCGTCGTCGTGTTCAGCGCCCGGCCGGGTCGCATCAAGGCCGAGGTGGCCGTCGATTTTCCCCATCCCCGGCACTACACGATCAAGACGTCGCCCGAATTCATGGCGCTCAAGGCCCGCCTCACCGAGGAAATCCGGGTCGAAGCCATCGCCGCGGATCACTGAGGGACCGATGGAGCCGACCGCGCTCTACCAGCAGGTCGAGGACTATATCGTGCGCCACATCCAGGACGGCACGTGGCCGCCCGGCCACCGCCTGCCCTCGGAGCACGAGCTGGTGAGCCGCTTCGGCATGTCGCGCATGACGGTGAACCGCGCGTTGCGCGACCTCGTCCAGCAGGGCCGGATCGTGCGCGTGGCCGGAGTCGGCAGCTTCGTGGCCGAGGACAAGCCGCAGTCGACGCTGCTGCACATCGCCAGCATTGCCCGCGAAGTCCGCCAGCGCGGCCACGACTATCGCTGTGCCCTCATCGCCGCAGATCGTGTCGCTGCACCCGCCGACATCGCGGCGTGGCTCGGCCTGCGCTCGGGGCAGTCGGTCTTTCATTCGGTATGCCTTCACCTCGAGAACGAGGTGCCGGTCCAGTTCGAGGACCGCTACGTCAACCCGCAGGTGGTGCCGGACTTCCTGGGTCAGGATTTCAGTGTCGTGCCGCCGGGCGAATATCTCGTGCAGAACGTGCCGTTCGACGAGATCGAGCATGTCGTGGATGCCGTGCTGCCCACACCCGAACAGGCCAGTCGACTCCAGATCGATACCTCGGAACCCTGCCTGCTTCTGACGCGGCGAACCTGGACGCGCACCACACCGGTCACGATGGTGCGCTGCCTGCACCCCTCTTCAAGATACAGGCTGGGCTGCCGCTTCGACGCCGTGGGAAATCAGAGATTCGACTGAGAATCCTTGGCGGCCGTGAGTGCGGCCCAGGAACGGGAGGCTCGTTGTGCCCAGCGCGCCCGCTGCAGCTCGACCTCCAGCCGCTCGCGCGCGGCCTCGTCGGCCGCTTCGGCCAAGTCCTCGGGGCGGAGATGATCGCGGGGCATGCCGACCAAACGCCAGCCCCCCGAAAAAGTTGCATCGGGCGATCAGGTCGGCTCGAGCTTCATCCCCGGCGGCGGCACCGCGGCTTCCGGATCGATGGCACGGATCACATAGGCGTGGGCTTCGGGCTCGTACTTAGGACAGCCTCAACGATTAACGAATCGCATTTGGTGTGTGGTCGATGCGGCTTTGTGACTCGGGCATGACGGATTCCGGGTAGCCGATGACGGCGGTATCCAGTGCGTATGATAGACAAACA
>CAIUGU010000169.1 GCA_903898785.1 uncultured Pseudomonadota bacterium
CGACCATGTATCAAGAATTCCTGAAGTCGATGGCCGGCACCTCGATCGGCCACACCGTCTCCACCAACCTCGTGCTGTTCCCGACGCTCGAGACACTGCACTTCGTCGGCCTTGCGCTGCTGGTGGGCGGCATCGCGGTACTCGACCTCCGCGTACTCGGCGTGGGCAAGGGGCTGCTCGTCAAGCCGTTCCACAAACTCCTGCCGCTCGTGTTCCTCGGGCTCGGCATCAACGTCGTGTCCGGCGTGCTGTTCTTCCTTGCGGACCCTGTCGGCTACGGCAACAACACGGCCTTCCAGTGGAAGATGGTGCTCCTCGTGCTGGCCGGCCTCAACGCACTGTGGTTCGAGGTGGCGGTGGCCAAGGACGTGCCGAACTGGGGCCCGGATACGGATGCGCCCCAGCTGGCCAAGGTCATCTGCGGCCTGTCCCTGTTCCTGTGGGCGGCCGTCATCGTCGCGGGCCGCATGATGCCTTCTTTCACGGCGCTGCTGTAACCCAAACCGGAATCCACCTCCTGCAATCAATGCCCATCCAGAGAGATCAACGTCATGAGTGAATACCAGACCGTCTTCGCCTCCCTCAAGGACTACACCAAGGGATCCCTTGAGATCGTCAACGACAACCCGAAGCACTACGTGTTCTCGAACGTGTTCGACGTCGCCAACAAGTCGAAGCCGTACGAGAAGGTCGCCGTCGCCGTCAACGTCGAGTACGTCATCGAAGCCATCCGCGCGGAGGGCGTTTCTACCTGGTTCGCGGCTGCCCACGACGAAGTCGTCGTGGTGATGGACGGTGAAGTCCGTATCGACTTCATCAAGCTCGACGCGCCGAACAGCGTGGTCGCGCCCGGCAAGGAAGGCGCCGTGGCCGTCAGCGGTACGCCCGCCGGCAAGGTCATGGGGCACGTGATCTGCAAGCGTGGCCACCAGGCCCTGCTGCCTGTCGGCTCGGCCTATCGCTTCACCGCACTCAAGACCGGCGCCATGATCATGCAGACGATCAAGGGCGATCTCACCGTCGAGAAGTGGGGCGAGATCTGCTACCAGTAAGCCGAACAACGGACTCCAGCGCTTTTTAAATTCTTGGGAGATATAGAGATGAGCACAGCAGCAGCCAAAGTCGGGGTCAATGCCTCGGCCGCCAGCAACGAGACCGGCTACCGGACCTTCAAGCTCGGCAGCTTCACTTTCCGCCGCGACGAGTACTTCGCGCACATCGACTGGACCGTCAAGGGCAAGACCATGACGCACATCATGTCGGCCGACGCGTTCCTGACCGCGATGATGCGCGACGTGGCCTGGGGCTTCTTCTACGGCTGGGTCAACTTCGACTCGATGATCGGCACGCGCAACCGCTACGGCAAGGTCGACATGTATGCCGGCCGCTATGCCCCTGCATACCACGAGCGCGGCCTCGACCTCGTCGAGCAGTTCGAGACTCCCGAGATCCTTGCGACATTCAAGGCCATCCTCGCTGACTGGACGAACGAAGGCTTCGATCCCTTCGCGGCACCGGAAGAGACAGGCAAGGCCTGGGTCGGCAAGAAGCGCGGCAACAACGATGCAGCGATCGACCGTCAGCGTCAGTCATGCAAGCGCATGCCCGGTCTGCCCGGCGACGCCGAGCTGCGCACGGACGCCAACGGCTATCCGGTGAACCGCGCCTTCGCGGACGTCACGCAGGAAGAGCCGGTGGTCAACGCGGCACCCGGCTTCGAGAACGAGATCCACGCGATGAACCTGTTCGCGTACCTCTCGCGCTCGGACGTCACGTGGAACCCGTCGGTGTCGTCAGTGTGCGGACGCAGCCTGTTCTGCCCGACGACCGAGGAATACATCCTGCCGATCAAGCACGGCAACGACCGCGTCGAGTGGTTCGTGCAGTTCTCGGATGAAATCGAATGGGAAGTCGAGGACAAGGAGACGGGCCTGCCCCGCGCCAAGCTCACGATGAAGCCGGGCGACGTCGCCGCGATGCCTGCCGACATCCGTCACCAGGGCTTCTCGCGCAAGCGCTCCATGCTGCTGGTATGGGAGAACGCCACGCCCGAGCTGCCCGACATGTACGAGACCGGCAAGCTGAAGCCGTACCCCGTCGAGTTCTGATCTCCCGCTGATCTCTCCCCCAAGGGATTTGGGCGGCCCGCAAGGCCGCCCTCTTTTTTGCGTGCCAGCAATATCGAAGTGCTGGCAGTGACGACATCAGGGCGGGACAGCTACCAGACGAGGTCGTCGGGGACGACGAAGTCCTTGTAAGGGTCGTCCTCTGCCGGCGGCGTGGTGGGGGAGGGCTGGTCGAGCGCCACCATGAATGTGGCGTCCCGCTCGCGGACCCGCTCGGCAATCTCCGCAGGGACGAGGGCGTAGAAGCCGTTGTGCCGCACGATCGCGAGCGACCCCTTCAGGATCCGTTCGCGCACGTCGGGGTTCACGGCGAAGC
>CAIUGU010000170.1 GCA_903898785.1 uncultured Pseudomonadota bacterium
ATGGCAGTCTCGGATAACAGGGGGCGAGTTGGCCCCCTCATTCCGGGAACCCTCCATGATCCAGCGCATCACATCGATTTTTCTGCTCGTCTTCGCTGCCGGTGCGCGAGCGCTTTTCGGGGCACGTCGAGACCGATGTGCAGCGGAAGCAGAAAACCCGATCGCTGTATCTGCACGGCCCTGGGCTTGATGTCTCCCGCGCGCACGCTCTGGTGGGCGGTCGCAAGATCCGCGCGAGCGTGCAATGCAGGGGAAGTTTGCGGGTCCAGAACCCCGGCCGATGCCCTGCGGCAAGGACCAGTAGGTCTGGTCTCGGTCTGGGAGGGGAATCATTCTTCCTATGCTTCGTGCGCGCCGAAAATTGACCAGCAAATGAGGGTTGGACAGAATTCAGCGCGTGCGAACATCAGGAGCACACGATGCCGGACGAGATTCATTACGGCGACGGTGACGACTACATCGACTTGTCGACGCTTTCTCCCGAGCAATCCCGCGCGATCATCTTCCCGGGCGCCGGGAATGACACGATCGTCGGCCATGCGGGCTTCAACGGCGTTGTGGTCTCCTGTCCCGGCAACGATCACGTCGAGTACGCGCCCTACGCCTGCTGGTATGAATCCGCCGGGATCGTCGCGGATCTCGGCGCCGGCGTGCTGTTCGACGGCTCCGGCGGCCAGGATAAGTTGCTCGGCGTGACCGCGCTGCACGGCAGCAGCTACGCCGACCGGGTGACGGGCTCCGCGGCGGACGAGTGGTTCGGCCTGCTACGCGGAAACGACACGGTCGACGGCGGCGCGGGACGCGATACGCTGTATGTGGGCGGACTACTCGCCGATCTCTCGATCCGCTTCATCGGCAATGGCGAGATCGTGAAGCTTACGCAAACCCTGACGGGCGAGGTCGACACTGTCCGAGGCATCGAGATACTGAGCTTCGACGACGGCAGTCTCGATCTCGCCGCACTGCGCTACGCCGAGCTCGGAACGCGCTTCTTCGCGCCGGTCGCCGACGCGCAGCCTGAGGCCTTCGTGGAACAACTGGCCAGTCTGCAGTTTCCCGCGCTCGTGATGATCGACGAAGCGGTCGGTGATTTCACCGGCGACGGCATTCCGGACCTGCTGGTCGCACCCTCGGATTCGCTGCAGCCCGGCACGCCGCGCACCTACCCTACGCCGGGCCGCCTGGTGCTGCTCGAAGGCACCGGCGACGGCAACTTCATCGACGGCAGCTGGCGATTGCCCGACGGCGGAGACTTCGACACCACGGTGCGCAAGTTCCGTGTCGCGGACTTCAACGACGACGGCCAGATGGACATCGTCGCTGCGGTGAACTTCGAGGACGGCCGGCTCACCGCCGATCCGGACTACGTCATCGCGCCGCATGTCCTGCTGCTCTCGGACGGAAACGGCGGCTTCGACAAGCTCCCGCTCGGCTACACCAACTGGGGTCACGGGATCGCGGTCGGCGATTACGACGGCGATGGCCGCGAGGACGTGTTCATCGGCGGGCTGATCAATATCCCGGGGGATGCCAGCAACGGAGCGCTGATCCTGCAGACTACGCAAGTCGGTGTATTCGAGAAGCTGATCGTCACCGGTGGCACGCTGAACCTGTCCAACGAGCTCGTGGACGTGAACGGCGACGGACGCACGGACCTGCTCGGGATGGGGCGACTGCAGGGCCAGACCATCGAGATCCGCCTGCAGCAGGAGGATGGGTCGCTCGGGCAGGCCACGTACTACGAGTTGCCGTACACGCGCATCGAGGAAGGGCTCAATTGGACCTTCGAGCCCGCGGTGTTCACCATCGCCGAGCGTGATGGGCAGGAGTTCATCAACCTCGGCTTCAGCGACTCGCATCTCGCAGACCTCGACCACGACGGCCGCCCGGAACTGGTGGCGAACCTGCTGAACATGGAGTTGCACTACGTCGACGGCGTGCTGAACGAATCCGGCGCACGGAGCATGCCCTCGCTCGGCGTGTATACGATCGGAACGGACGGCACGCTCGACGAGATGCCGATCGTCTTCCACGACTGGGACAGCACGGACAACTTCATCTTCTCCTCGCAGACCCTCGACTTCGACGGCGATGGGCATCTCGATTTCTTCGTGCAGTCGATCAGCCCGGAAGGGCAGCCGCGCGTCTACCTGAACGATGGCGTGGGGCGCTTCACGCGGCTGCCGGAGTCATTGCTTCCGTACGTCGAGATCGCCGACAACGTCACCCAGACCGTCGCGGTCGCGGAAGACTTCAACGGCGACGGACTGATGGATATCCTGATGCGCCCACACGCGCTGCAGGGCCAGCCCGGCGATGCGATCCCGCTGCTCTCGGTACACCTTGGCAAGCAGCGCATCGGCACCGGCCCGGACTACGGGTATGCGAATGCCGCTCCGGGCTTCAACGAGTCCTATTATCTGGCCGAGCATCCCGACGTGGCCGCCGCCGTGGCCGATGGCAGCTGGGCCTCGGGTCTAGCGCATTACCTCGCGATCGGTCGCGCCGCGGGCTGGCACGGGTTTGCGCCGTTCACGCGTGTGCAGGGCACGATCGGCGCCGATGATGTCGTGCTGCGCGAGGGTGGCGAGCAGTTCCTCGGCGCTGCGGGCAACGACAAGGCCGCGGGCTTGGCAGGCGCCGATGTGTTGCTGGGCGAGGCCGGCAACGACACACTGCTGGGCGGGCTGGGCAACGACACGCTGCTGGGCGGCACGGGCAACGACTTGCTGACCGGCGGCGACGACGCCGACTTGCTCCAGGGCGGCGCGGGCATCGATACGCTGACGGGGGGTGCGGGCAACGACACGCTGACCGGCGGCACCGAGGCCGACGAGATGCGGGGTGGCACGGGAGACGACCTGTACGTGGTGGGTGCCACCGACAGCCTCGCCGAGAACAGCGCCGAGGGCACCGACACGGTGCAGGCCTCGGTTGCCTGGGTGCTCGCGGCGAACATCGAGAACCTGACGCTCACCGGGGCCGCGGGCATCGCGGGCACCGGCAACGCGCTCGGCAACACGCTCACCGGCAACGGCGGTGCCAATGCGCTCAACGGCGGCAGCGGTGCCGACACGCTTGTGGGCGGCGGGGGTAACGACACGCTCACCGGTGGCGCGGCGGCCGATGATCTGCAGGGTGGTACCGGGGATGATCTCTACATCGCCGGCTTTGGCGATACCACTACAGAGAGTGCGGCCGAAGGCACGGACGCGGTGCAGAGCGATGCCACCTGGACGCTGGGTGCCAACCTCGAGAACCTGAGCCTGGTCGGTGTCTCGAACCTGAACGGCTTCGGCAACGAACTTGCGAATGCGATCACCGGCAACACCGCGAACAATGCGCTGAACGGCTATGACGGTGACGACACGCTGGCGGGCGGCCTCGGCAACGATACGCTCACGGGTTCGGCCGGTGCGGATTCGCTGCTCGGCGGTCAGGGCGACGACACCTACGTCATCGATACATCCGATACCGTGACGGAGCTGGCGAACCAGGGCATCGACACGATGCAGTCCGTGCTCACCGCGACGGTCGCGGCGAACGTCGAGAACCTGACGTTGACCGGCGGCCAGAACGTGGGCGTCACGGGCAACATCCTCGCCAACCTGCTGGTGGGCAACATCGCCAAGAACACGCTGAACGGTGCGGGCGGCAACGACACCCTGCAGGGTGGCGGCGGCAGCGATACG
>CAIUGU010000171.1 GCA_903898785.1 uncultured Pseudomonadota bacterium
ATGCAACACCTCACCCACTCCGTCTCCCTCTCCTCAAGGAGAGGGATGCAACACCTCACCCACTCCGTTTCCCTCTCCTCAAGGAGAGGGGTACAACACCTCACCCGCTCCGTTTCCCTCTCCTCGAAGAGAGGGATGCAACACCTCACCCACTCCGTTTCCCTCTCCTCGAGGAGAGGGGTAGCTGCACCTCTCCTGGGGGAGAGGTCGCACGCAGTGCGGGTGAGGGGGCGCGGCGGTGAGAGGCTGGTGCGGGACTAGTTGAAAGGATCGACGCCCATCTGCTTGAGCGGTCCCCACTCGGAGACGCAATCAGAAGGAGCCCACTTCGAGTCGTTGGGTTCCTTCTTGAAGCTCGAACTCGTCAGGAACGGCTGGCGAAGGTACTGCGGGTCCTCGACGACGGTCGACACCGTCAGCCACTCATCGCCGAACGCGGCGTAACGGTAGTAGTACTCGGTGATGTTCGCCTTGTCGCTGTACGGCACGCCGTTGCGACGCAGGTAACCGCCGGTGTGGTTCGTGGTCGTCACCTTGAGGTCGGAGCGCTCCCACTCGGCGCGCGACGCGCCCTGCAGCGAAGGCGGCGAAGCAGCGAGCGTGCCGACGGCAATGTTCTCGGCCTGCGGGCCGGCTGCATCGGGACGCGGCGTGCCGCCACCCGTGGCGCCGATTTCCCGACGGGCCTGCTCGATGACGACGTTCGTGAACGTGAGGTTGCGGACCTGCTTGCCGGCGTCCGTCTCGATCTTGATGACGTTGTCGCCGGTCCAGCTGATCTTGAGGCGCGTCGGCATGCGCATGATGTTGCCGACTCCGTAGGCCTTGCAGGCATTGCCCGAGGCCTTGTCCTTCTCCGGATCCCAGGCGTTGGCGACCTGCCGCGCCGCCTCGGTCAGCGGCACGCTGGCGTAGTCGCCCTTGGACGGGATGACCATGCGGAACCGCCAGTCTTCAGTGACGACGGCAACCCAGTTGCCCGTGATGTCGATGGGCGCTGCTGCGCGGGGTGTGCGGGGCGGCTGCGCCGGCGCCTGGGCCGCATGGGCCGCCACGCCGACCATCGACATCGCGGTCAGCAGGGCGAGCAGCAGGGGCTTCTTCTGGGTGCTGAAATTCATGGTTGTCTCTTTCAGGAAGGCAGTTCTTTCTCGGGAGAGGCTACTTCGCCTTGGATACGTCCTGATACACGGCTTCGACGAACTGGGCCGTCGTCCAGAAGCCGGAGTCGGCGCCGAATCGCGGGTCGTAGTCGAGCGTCGGCTTCGCCGCCCTGACCTGCTCCAGCGTCATGCCCTTCGCCACCATGTCCTTGATGCGGTCCCGGATGATGACGAGCATGTCGCGGTACTCGAGCACTTCATGCTTGTCGGTGATGCGGCCGTGGCCCGGGACGATCATCGTGCCGCCCTCCGCCTGCCACTTCGTCACGGCCAGGTCGAGGATCGAGTTGAGGCCGGCGATGATGCCCTCGATGTTGCCACCGCGAGAGTGGTCGATGAACGGGTAGTTGGTGGTCGTGAAGATGTCGCCGGTGGCGATGACATCCGACCCGCGGAACTGCACGTAGCTGTCGCCGTCCGTATGCGCGTTCGGCACATGGAACAGCCGCACGTTCTCGTTGTTGAAGTACACGTCGTAGAAAGGCTGGAAGTACGTGTCCGTCGGCCAGGCGCCGGACGGCATCGCAGGCGTCGTGCCGTGAGCGGCGCTCAGGTAATTGAGCACGTTCTCGTGGGCGATGATCTTCGCGCCCTGGATGGCCTGGTTGCCGAGCAGGCCCACGACGTTCGCGCCGCCGAGCGACGCACCCTGGCTCGCGATGGCCTGGTTGCCGCCGACGTGGTCGGGGTGGGAGTGCGTGTTCACGACGTAGCGGATCGGCTTGTCGGTCAGCGTGCGGATGGCGGCGACGATCTTGTCGGCCATCGGCGCGAACTGCGTATCGACGACCAGCACGCCGTCGTTGCCGATCTGCACGGTGGTGTTGCCGCCGGCGCCGTTCAGCAGGTAGACGTTGCCCTGCACGTGCAGGATGCGGATCTGCACATTGTCGAAGTTGGGCTGCTGTGGCGCAGCCGCGGCCGGGGCACGCGCGTTGCGGGCGGGCTGGGCTGCGTGGGCCACGAATGCGGCGCCCATCAGCGCCAGGGCGGCCACCGACGCGATGCTGAGCGATCCGATTTTGCGCTTGTTCATCAACCTTGAGCTCCTTGACCTTGCCCGCAGCAGTCCGCACCGGCCCCGTCCCCGCAGGAACCCGGGTACCGCTGCCCGCCTTGAGAATCCCCCCGACACTCCCGCCTTGCGAGAGCCGGCCCGTGGGTCGATCCCGTTCGACCAACCCCGGCGCCCGCATGCATTCTTCGAACCGGGTGCCTGGCGGGGGCCGGCCGGAACGTCGTCCGCACCGGCCCCGCTGGAACACCTTGGCCTGATCGCGACCTGCCCGCCTGTCGCTCAGCGCGCGGCGGCAATGACGCTCGAGGTTTCGTACTCGATCGGCTCAAGCTTCGCCATCAGCTCGTCGCGACGGTCCTCGAGCCACGGCGGCAGCATGAAATGGTCGCCGAACTCGGAGCGCTTCTCGTCGATCTCGAACGATTCCGGAATCGAATAGGCCGCTTCGAACAGCGCGCCGCCCGGCGTGCGGAAGTAGACCGAGTGGAAATAGTTGCGGTCCTTCACGTCGGACACGTCGGTGTAGCCGATGCCTTCCACGAAGTCCTTGAACTGCTTCTGCTTGTCGGCGTTGTCGACCTTGAACGCGCAGTGGTGCGGCGTGCCGGCACCGAACGTCCAGGTGCCCTGGGCAAGATCGGGCTCACGCACGAAGTCCACGATGCAGCCCGCACCGCCGACGCCCATCTCGAAGCGCGTGCAGGGGCCGTCCGTCTTGGTCTTGCGGGCGCCGAACGCGACTTCCATGAACTCGGACTGCGGGTCCATGTCCTTGAGCGACACGGTGATGCCGCGCAGGCCCTTGATGGCAACGGAAGCCGGCGTCTCGCGCGTCGTCCACGGCTTACGGGTGTCCTTGTCGTCGCCGACGATTTCGTACTCGATGCCGCACGGATGTTCGAAGTGCAGGCCCTTCTCGCCGAAGCGTTCGAACGGTTTGAACGCATAGCCCTTGGCCTTGAGGCGCTTCGCCCAGAAATCGAGCGAGTCCGAAGGCGCGGACAGGTTGACGATCTTGATCTGGCCCGTGCCCTTGCGGCCGATGACGCCGGCCTGCTCGAACGGGAAGCACGTGATCAGCGTGCTCGGGTCGCCGTTCTCGTTGCCGTAGTAGAAGTGGTAGATGGGCACGGTGCCGTCGAACAGCACGGTCTTCTTGACGCTGCGCAGGCCCAGCAGGCCGACGTGGAAATCGTAATCTTCCTGGGCTTTGCCGACGCAGAGCGTCAGGTGATGGTGGCCTTGAATCAGATTCATGAGTTGCTCTCCAGATAAACCCTGATGCCCGCCTGGCCGGACCCGCGCGTGGCCCGGCGGAATCACCGCTCTCTCCTGCGCTGATCCCGGTGACTGTGGTCGTCGCTTTCTAGTCCCGCCGGCGCCGGGCCTGCGGCATGTTACTTGACTATGCGACGGCGCAACAATCAGCATTGCGGCCGACTGCGCAGCACTATAGAGAAACTGCCTCGTCACGCAGAACCGATATTTTCTGGGCTTGAGGATGACGAGAGATCATGAGCCGGGACCTGCCCTCACTGAATGCCATCCGCATGTTCGAGGCGGCGGCGCAGCACCTGAACTTCACCCGTGCGGCCGAGGCTTTGCATATCACGCAGGGCGCGGTGAGCCGGCAGATCAAGCTGCTGGAGGAGCAACTGGGCCAGCAACTGTTCGTCCGCGACGGCCCCCGCCTCACGCTGACCGACACCGGCCTCGAGTACAGCCGCATCGTCCAGCAGGCGCTCGAGATCGTCCGGCAGGGAACCGCCCGGCTGCGGCAGCACGAGCGGCAGGCCCGGATCCGCATCAGCGTGCTGCCGTCTTTTGCAGCGCGGTGGCTCGTCCACCGGCTGGTGGACTTCCATCACCAGCACCCGGACATCACGGTCTGGCTGTCGAGTTCGTACGACCTCATCGACTTCAACCGTTCCGATGAGGTCGACGTGGGCATCCGGCTGGGCAAGGGGGGCTGGCCGGGCGTCCACGCGGAACCCCTGGTGCGGGAACACATGAGCCTGGTCTGCTCGCCGGCCCTGGCGTCCGACCTGCGCGAGCCGGCCGACCTGCTCAGGCACAAGATCCTGTCCGCCGGCCCCCCTCATGACGAATGGAACCGGTGGTTCGAGGTCGCCGGCATGAAGCCGGTAACGCTCACCCCGACGCTGAGCCGGGACTATTCGGTGCTGTTGGAAGCGGCAGCCCAGGGGACAGGGGTCGCCCTTGCCCGGGACCTGCTGGTCGCCGACGACCTAGACCGCGGGCGCCTGGTACGCCCGTTCAACCTCAGCTTCGAGTCGAACGTCCAGTACCACTTTGTCGCACCGCAACAGAGAATGAGCCAGCCGCCTGTGCTTGAGCTGCTGCAATGGTTAAAATCCGCCGCAGAGGCCACGGTCCAGTCCGCGAGGCCCCTCGACAGCCGCGCGAGCTAGGCGTATGAAGTCGTCAAAGCGTTCCTTTCTATATTGCCAATTTCGGGGGATTTGCATGTTCAAGAAAATGCTGCAGCGCACTGGCGTCTCGTCCATCGTGACGCTCGGGGCCATCGTGCTGGTGGCCGGGTTCGCCGCCCCCGCGCAGGCTGCCGAACAGTCCATCGACGACCTGTTCGTCGCCGCTTCGAAGGCCCTGAATTCCGGCCAGAACAAGGAGGCCATCCGCGTGCTGTCGCGAGCCGCCCAGGCGGCCCCTAACGATCCGGAAGTCTTCGTGATGCGCGCTCGCGCCTACACGTCGGACGGCGACTACACGCGCGCCCTCGCCGACGCGACCAAGGCCATCGAGTTGAAGCCCGAGGACCCGGAGATGTACCTGGCCCGCGCCCGCGTCCTGCGTGCCGACGACAAGTTCGAAAAGGCGCTCGAGGACGCACAGAAGGCCGTCGAGCTCGCGCCGAACAGCTCGGATGCGTACCTTTCCCGCGCAGACATCTACCGTGACATGGGCAACGACGCAGCTGCCAAGGCCGATGAAGACAAGGCCGACGCAATCGACAAAGCCGCCCGCTGACGCGAGCCGGTGATGGATTGAAGGGCCCGTGGCGCCACCGCCACGGGCCTTTTTCATTGCCGCCCCTTGTCTCCATGCGTCCCCTCACCCGCGCCCGCTGGCAGATCCACTTCTGCGTGGTGCTATGGGGGTTCACCGCGATCTTCGGCAGGCTGATCACCCTCGATGCGCCTGCGCTCGTGCTGTGGCGGATGTCGATCGTGGCGGGCGCATTGCTGCTCGCGCCGCGCGTGTGGAAAACCGTCGCCAGCCTGGGTCCGGCACTCATCGCCACCTATGCGGGCATCGGGCTCATCGTCGCGCTGCACTGGGTGACGTTCTATGGGGCGATCAAGCTCTCGAATGCGTCCGTGGCCGCATCCTGCCTTGCCCTCTGCCCGGTGTTCCTCGCCATCGTCGAGCCGTGGATCGCGAAGCGCAAGCACCGTCCTCAAGAGTTGTGGCTCGGCATCCTCGTGGTGCCGGGTGTCGTGCTGGTGGTCGGTGGCACGCCCGCTGGCATGAATGCAGGCATCGCCGTCGGCGTGCTGTCGGCTTTCTTCGTCGCGATCTTCGCCGCCCTCAACAAGCGCTTCATCCATCAAGCTGACGCGTTGACCGTAACGTGGATCGAGATGACGGCAGGCGCACTTGCCTTGAGCGCAGTGCTGTCCCTCTCCGGCACCGCGACTCCTTTCGTGTTGCCGGGCGCCAGGGACACCGTCTACCTCCTGCTGCTGGCCTTCGGCTGCACGCTTTTGCCGTTCGTGCTGGCTCTTGGCGCGCTCAGGCACTTGAGCGCCTTCGAAGCGCAGCTCGCCGTGAACCTCGAACCGGTTTACACGATCCTGCTGGCCATGCTGCTGTTTGGCGAGCATCATGAGCTCGGCCTGCGCTTCTATGCGGGTGTCGCCATCATCCTCGCCGTGGTGTTTTTCCCCGCCCTTCGCGCGCGGGGCCTTGCGGCCGGTTCCTCGCAGGGCGATCCCGTGCCGTAGGTCGACCTGGTCCCCGTCGCGAGGCCCGCAAGTGCACCGCCCTGGGCGCTTGTCGACTAGCCGTAGAAGAACGCCAGCGCCGAGAGAAACACCGGCGTCGTGATCGCGGCGAGCACGGTCGACATCACGAGCGAACTGGCAATCGCGCCCTGCATCGTCCTGAACTGCATTGACATCAGGTAGACGTTCGCGCCGATCGCGCACGATGCCAGCAGCACGATGGATTTCGTTTCCATCGCCGGCAAGCCCAGCGCCACTGCAAGCATCCAGACTACTGTCGGCTGCAGCAGCAGCTTGAGCGACGTGATTGCGAGGCTCTGCTGCCAGTCGTCCCGAATGCTGTACTCGGCGAGCCCCATGCCGACGACGGCGAGTGACAACGGCGTTGCGATCTCCCCCAGCGCGGCGAGCGGCAGGTCCACGATGCGGGGCACCTTGAACCCCGCCAAGCTGAAAAGGGTACCGCTGACGATGGCGGCGATCAGGGGATTGGTGACGACACCCCACGCCGTTTTCGCGAAGCCCCTGGGAGACAACGCGCCATTGCGAGCCCATTCGATCGACACCGACACCAGTGTCCACAGGATCAGCGCATTGAACACCAGCACGAGCGCAATGGACGGCAGCGACGCCTCTCCCAGCGTGACCCGGGCAAGCGGCAAACCGAGCATCAGGTTGTTCGAGAACACGCCTCCCAGCCCGAAGATGGACTGGGACACGCCGTCGAGTCCGAACCCCCGCCAGGCGACGAGGCGGCCGACGACGAACACGATGAAGCAGCTGCCGAAGAACGCGAACAGCAAGTGTGAATCGACGGCGGGGAGCTGCGAGAAGCCGGACATCAGCCTGAACAAGAACGCGGGCAGCGCCACCGCGAAGACGAACTTCGACAGCCAGCCCGTCAGCCCGCGAGGCCAGCGCGGCAAGCGCGCAAGCACGTAACCTGCAAGCACGATGCCGAAGAGCGGCAGGGACAGCAGGAAGTACTGGGCAAACAACGACATTTTGAGACGTGCAACACTGGCTTCAAGGCCGCGGATTATTGCAGATGCAACGGGCCGCGCGCGCCCTGGCCGGGAAGCGCCCTCACCTGCGCGTGAGCCAATCCCTGAATCCGGCACGGGGCCTTCAAGAATGCGACCACGGGAGCCGAGAAAGCATCACAGGACGGGCTGAGTGACCGTCGGTGGCCGGGGCGACCCGGCATGAACAGGGTCGACGCGCAGAGGTATCCGGGCGTTGACCCCAACAGGGATTCCGCTACCCGCCATGGAGGCTCGAAGGGCAGCGGGCTTGCGGACAGTGAACGTCGCACGCAAGGGTCGATTGGCCCACGGAAGCGGGCGCGACCACGGTCCCGACACGGAGGTTGTATTGGTCGGCTTGGGCAGCTGATCGCCAGGGACGCATCCTTGGCTGCCAGGCCAGGCGCTGGGCCGGAATCCGGCTGGATCGATAAGATCGCGCTTGTGACCAGTCTCCCCGCCCAGGGGGTGGCAATGGATGCCGCCCAGGGCGAGATAGCAGGGACGCAGCTTTGCTGTCGTGGCTTCCGGGATGCGCATTGTCGCTGCCCGGAGGTCCACGACAGTGAAGGAGACCCGGCAGTCGGACTGCACGGAGGCGATTCGACCGGATGAATCAGGCACCGAAGACAGGAGCGATTGCGTCCATGACGATTCCTACCCCGGCAGCCGCCCCCGCGGGCGCCGCAGCTACAGCGGCCAGCCAGCAGGTACTGACCTTCAGCCTCGGTGCGGAAACCTATGGAGTCGAGATCCTGCGCGTGCAGGAAATCCGCGGATTCACGGCGGTGACCCGCATCCCGCAATCGCCGCCGCATGTCCTTGGCGTATTGAACCTGCGCGGCTCGGTCGTGCCGATCGTCGACCTGCGCATGCGATTCTCGCTCGCCGAAGTGGCCTATACGGCGTTGACCGTCATCATCGTGCTGTCCGTCGAAGGCGGCTCGGGCCGTCGCAATTTCGGCCTGGTGGTGGATGGGGTCTCCGACGTGATGGACCTTGCCCCGGATGCCGTCAGGCCAACACCGGATTTCGGCGGCCAGGTCAACACGGACTTCATCCGCGGGCTCGCGACGCTCGGCGACTCGATGGTGATGCTGCTCGACATCGATCGCCTCATCGGCGACGACCTGCGCGAAGTGAGCCACGCGGCCTAGGCACCGCCGCGTCAGCCTCCTGCCAGCATGTCAGCAAACAGCTGGCACATCAGCGCACCGACGACCGTCATCGCGAATCCCCACGCCAGCAGCTGGTAGAACACCCGGCGCGACTGCGACTGGTCAACCACGGCCGCCACGCACAACGCTCCGATCGTCGAGAGCGGCGACACATCCACGAGCGACGAGCCGACATTGATGCTGAGTGCGATCCCGAGCGGATTGCCGCCGCCGAGTTGTTCGACGACGCCCGGCACCGTCGGCAGGAATGCAGGGATCACGACGCCGGACGTACTGCTGTAGGTGGAGATCACGCCCGTCACGAAAGCGATGACGCCGTTGATGCTGCCGGGCCCCGCGATCGCGGCGATCAGTTGCGTGAACAGGTCCATGCCGCCCTGCGATTCGAGGATCGCGATCAGCGTGGCCATGCCCGTCACCATCAGGATGATGCCCCAGGGCACATGCTTCATCGCCTCGCCCTCATCCGCGGCACGCATGACCATCAGCAGCAACGCGGCGCCAAATGCACTCAAGCCGACGTTCAACCCGAAGAGGATCACGCCGACCAGCCACAGCAGCAGCATGACGATCGTGCGCGCTTGCGCCGGCGTCAGGGGCGGCACGTCGACCATGACATGCACTTCGCCGACGCCTGCCGGCTTGCGCAGCCGGAACAGGTAGAACACGTACGCGATCGATGCGACGAATGCGTGCGCGAGGAAATTGGCCAGCATGACCTTCCACTCGTGCTCGCCGAGGCCGGCGGCCGCCATGCGCGAATTGGCGATGATGCCGACGGCACTGATCGGCGAGAAGTTGCCCGCATTGCCGCCGTTCGCCACCATCAGCGCCGTCAGCATCGGCGGCAAGTCCACGCGAGAGCCGATGACCATGGCGAGCGGCACGACCAGCGCGATGGCGGGCACCGCGCCCGGACCCACGGCAGAGAACACGAACGTGAGCAGGAAGAACATCACGGGCATCAGGTGGACGCTGCTGCCCACGAGCCGAATCGCCCGCTGACTCATCGCCTCGAATGTCTGGTTGACCTGCGCGACGGCAAACAGCAGCGTCACGCCGGTCAGCGTCAGGAACAGTCCCGACGGAAACCCGGAGAGCACCGCTTCCGGCTTCATCCCCGCGAGATAGACGCCGATCAGCCACGCGCACGCGATGGCGATGAGTCCCACGTTGAGCCGCGAGAACATGGAGATGCCGATCGCCGCAAACAAGGCAATCACCGATGCAACGGCTGCAGTCATTGGAGGAACCCCCGGGTGGCCTGTCCGCGCGGGCGGCAGGCCAGCATTGTTTACTTGCCGGCGTCGGCGAACACTTCGTCGGCGAGATGGAAAGCGCTGTTGGCGGCGGGCACCCCGCAGTAGATCGCAGCCTGCATCAGCGCCTCCTTGATCTCGTCCTGCGTGACGCCACTGTTGCGTGCCGCCTTGAGATGCATCTTCAGTTCGTCGGCCCGATTGAGGGCAATCAGCATGACGATGGTGAGCAGGCTGCGCGTGTGCCGCGGCAGCCCGGGCCGCGTCCAGATCGTGCCCCATGCGTACTCGGTAATGAGCTGCTGGAACTCGGTGTTCATCGGCGTGCGCTTCGCGAGCGACCGGTCCACGTGGGCATCGCCCAGCACCTGACGCCGCACCACCATGCCCGCTGTGTACCGTTCGCTCTCACTCATGATCATGCCTCCAGGAAGGCCCGCACTGCGGCAGTGAATTCCACTGCGGACTCAATGTTGGACAAATGCGAAGCCGCCAGCTCGACGAGGCGCGCACCCGGCACGCGGTCGACCAGTAAGCGGCCATCGGCGACGGTTGTCACCGGATCAAACGTGCCGCCGATGTACAGCAGCGGCGTCGTGATGGAGGCAATGGTGTCACGAAAATCCGCATCGCGGACGGCCGCGCAGCTTGCCGCATACCCTTGCGGGTTGGCTGCGAGCAACCCCAGGCGGATCGGCTCGGCGAGCTCGGGTGCACGCTTGACGAATCCTTCGGTAAACCAGCGGCCGTATGCGGCCGCCGCGATTTCCGGCATGCCGCGCGCTTCGACAGTCGCGATGCGCGCGTTCCAGACCTCGGCCGTGCCGACGCGCGCTGCCGTGTTCGCAATGATCAATTTGCCGAGGCGCGGTCCCGCGTGGACGCCGAGCCACTGGCCGATCAATCCGCCCATCGACAAGCCGCAGAAATGGAATCGCGGGATCGCGAGTGCATCGGCAAGCGCAAGGCAATCGCGGCCGAGCAGCTCGATGGAGTACGGCCCCGGCGTGACTTCGGAGTCTCCCTGTCCGCGCGCGTCGTATCGAAGCACGCGATAGCGATCACGAAGCGACGCAGCCTGCGCCTCCCACATCGACAGGCGCGTGCCCAGCGAATTCGAAAAGAGGATGACGGGCGCGGCCTCCGGACCCTCGAGGTTGTAGTGGACGCGATGGCCATTGGCAACGACGAACGGCATGACTTCAGCCCTGGCCCGCTGCGGCGAGCACGCGATCAATGAATCCTTGCGTCGACCCGAGCGCCTGCGCCGGATCGAACGCTGCATCAAGGTCTGTGGCAGTGAGCACGCTCATGACCTTGGCATCGGCGGCCAGCGTTTCCTTGAGTCCCTTGCCGGTTGCAACGACACGCTGGCATGCCAGCGTGGTCAGTTCATGCGCAGCATGCTTGCCCAGCTTCTCCGCCAGCCGGAACGTCACCCGCTCGGCGTAGAGCAGCCCGTGCGACAGATCGAGATTGCGGAGCATGCGCTCGGTATCCACTTCGAGGCCCGACAGCACGTGCGTCATGGCCGCGAGGCTGCCCGCTGTCAGCGTGAAGATCTCCGGCAACGTCTCCCATTCGACCGGCCAGTTCCCGAGGCCGCGCTCGTGCTCCTGCGGTTGCGCTGCGAAGAGCGTTGCCATCAAGCCCGGGATCCGCACGCTGGCCGAAATCGCAATCGAACAACCGACCGGGTTGCGCTTGTGCGGCATCGTCGAGGAACCGCCGCGCCCTTCCTCGGCGGGCTCAAAGACCTCGCCCACTTCGGTCTGGCTCATCAGCGACAGGTCCCGCGCGATCTTGCCGAGCGTGCCGGCGAGCAACGCGACGACGCTGCCCGCCTCCACGATGCGATCGCGACTCGAGTGCCAGGGAATCTCGGGCACCGACAGGCCGAGTTCAGCCCCAAGCGCCTGCGCGACATCGAGACCTTTCGAATCGAGCGAAGCGAGCGTGCCCGCCGCACCACCGAACTGCAGCACGCCGAGGCGCGGCAGCACTTCACGCAATCGCGACCGGCAGCGCATCACTGCATCCAGCCAGACGGCCGCCTTGTAGCCGAAGGTGACGGGGACTGCCTGCTGCAACCACGTTCGGCCAGGCAGGATCGAGTGCCGGTGTTCGCGAACGGTGCCCACGAGCACGGTCACGAGTTCGTTCAACCGGGTGTTGAGGAAATGGAAGGCTTCGCGCTGCTGGAGAACGAGGCCCGTATCCATCACGTCCTGGCTGGTGGCGCCCCAGTGCACCCACCGTGCTGCTTCCGCATCCACGGCGGCAACGCGCTTCGTCAGCGCCTTCACCAGCGGGATGGCGGGATTGCCGGCTTTCGCCGTGGCAGCCGCAAGTTCGGTCAGGTCGAAAGCGGCCGCGTCGCAGTGCTGCGCAATGACGGTTGCCGCCGCAGCAGGAATGACGCCGCAGCGGGCTTCGCCGCGCGCCAGGGCCGCCTCGAAATCCAGCATGCGCTGCAGGCGCGCGCGGTCGCTGAAAAGAGCCTGCATGCGGGCGTCGCGAAAAAGGGGATCGAGTAAAGACAAGCCGTAGCACCCGCTCGAAATGATGGCGCAGCGTAGCAAAGCGAGAATGGCACCGCCGCTGCCCGGGCGATGCCGTCAGTGCGGTTCCCTAGCGCGCAGCCTCCGGATACCTGACGATGAAGTTGCCCTGGTTCGGCATCTTCACTTTCGCGAGCGTCTTGGCATTCATGACGTCGCGCTCCTTGATGACGCCGTTCAAGGACAGCAGGTACGCCGTCAGTGAATACACTTCGTCATTGGTCAGCGACTGCGGGGCCACGAGCGGCATCGCACGACGGATGTAGTCGAATACCGTGCTGGCGTAGGGCCAATAGCTGCCGACTGTCTTGACGGGCGTGGCGCTCGCCAGCGTCCCCTGTCCGCCCACGAGGCGGTCGAAGGGCTGGCCCTTGCCTTCCTCGCCGTGGCAGACGACGCATTTCTCGGCAAAGATCGTCTTGCCGGCGACTGCGTTGCCTGACCCCGCTGGCAAGCCCCGGCCATCGGGCTGGATGCTCAAGTCCCATGCTGCCAACTCGGCCGGCGTGATGGGCGTGCCGAGCTGCGGACTCTCGGCGGCGAACACCGGCAGGGCTGCAAGCAGCAGCGCGCCGACAACGAGTGCGCGATCAGGCGTGGACATTGGTCACCTCTCCCGTCGCAGCGATGCTCCAGGGCTGAATGCCGTGATAGTGGTAATTGGACCGCTCGCCGCGCTGGGTGATGAGCTCGTCGCGCGTCGGCTGCAACGCGCCCGTCTCGTCGATGGCGCGGCTTTTCAGGATCGCCGGCCCGCCGTTCCAGCGCCAGGCCATGCGGAAGCGCGTCAAAGACTTCGACAGCACCGGGTCCGTGAGGGCCGCTTCGCCCCATGTCTGGCCGCCGTCGGCAGACACTTCGACGCGACGGATCTTGCCGGCGCCCGACCACGCGAGCCCGCTGATTTCGTAGAGCCCCGGGCCCTGCATCCTGAAGCCTTGCGACGGGCTCGTGATCAACGACTTCACGCCCATCGTGAACGTGAACAACCAGGACTTGCCGTCCGGCATGAGGTCGGAATACTTCGATGTCTCGTCGCGCGTCATCGTCGGGGCGTCGTTGACCTGCAGTCGACGCAGCCACTTCACGCTCATGTTGCCTTCGAAGCCTGGCAGGAACAGCCGCATCGGGTACCCCTGCTCGGGCCGGATGCGCTCGCCGTTCTGCCACAGTGCGACCATGGCATCGTCCAGTGCCTTCGCGAGCGGCACGCTGCGCGACATGGCCGCGGAATCGGCGCCTTCGGCCAGCACCCACGCTGCGCCAGGCTCGACGCCGGCCTCATCGAGCAGGACCGACAGCGGCACCCCGGTCCATTCGCTGCAGGACAAGAGGCCATGGATCGATCCCACCGATTGCTGTGGTGCTTCGCGGGCCCACCCGAGGGCGCTGTTGCCGGAGCATTCGAGGAACTGGATACGCGAGACCGTCGGATAGCGGAGCAGCGACTCCACGGTGAAACTCAAGGGGCGCTTCACCTTGCCGTGGATGACCAGGCGATGCTGCGCGGGGTCGATGTCCGGAATGCCGTTGTGATGGCGCTCGAAGTGCAACCCGGCGGGCGTGATGGTGCCGTTGACGAGTTCGAGCGGCGTGCGGGACCCACCGGTGCCCGGCGCGCCGGGGGCGCCCGGACGCACGATGCGCTGCACTTTCCCCTCGTGCTTCGACGGGACGCCGTACCCGCTCATCGGCGCGCCGATGGTCTTCGTCCACGTCGGGACCGTCAGTGTTTCCGCCCCTGCGGGCCGCGCCGCGAGCAGAGCGAGGCCGCCGGTTCCCACCAGCGCGGCGCCCTGCGTGAGGAAGAGTCGCCGATGCAACAGGCCGTTGCCGGCCACGATCTCAGGCGAAGTGGCGGGCTCTGCCGGTTTGTCACTCATGTCCATGATCCCCAGTCTTCAGACTTGTTCTTGGCGACCCGCCCGGAACGGGTGAGCGCGCGCTTCGGCGTCAATCGTAACCCATTGCCACTGGCAGGACTCCTCCCAATTGGCCGGACCGCCGTGGCGCCCGCCGTTGCCCGATGCCCCCACGCCGCCGAACGGGGCAGCGGGTCATCCCCGACCATCTGGTCGCTGATGGACACAACGCCGGTCGGGATGTGCTCTGCACGCGCGAGACCGCGGGACACGTTGCGCGCAAGGACATCGATGTGTGCCGGGAAAAGTCATGCGATAGTCCCGTCCGTTCATACGGGTTTGTCACGGCGTCGCGACCCTCCACGAACATTACTGGAGTGGCTTACAATCCGCCACGCGAGCGCGGGTTCACCGCAGTGCAAGAAACAGCCTGCATGCACGACCCGCAGCCGCACTACTCAACCGGATGCATCGCCCATGGACAAGCCTTTGCCGACCTCCCTGCCCACCCCGCGGGACTGGACCAGTCACTCGCCTTATATCCATCCCGACTACCGCTCGACGGTGCTGCGCGGCCCGAAGCGCCCGCTGCTGCCGATCAAGGCGCACATGGCGGACCTGGCTGCGCCGGTCTATGGCCACGAAGACTTGGGCGAACTCGACCATGACCTCACCCGCAATGCGCGTCGCAATGGCGAGCCGCTCGGCGAGCGCATCATCGTCGCAGGGCGCGTCCTGGATGAGCGCGGCCGCCCGGTGCCGGATACGCTGGTCGAGATCTGGCAGGCCAATGCGGCCGGGCGCTATGTCCACAAGGTGGACCAGCACGACGCGCCCCTCGATCCGAATTTCCTCGGTGCCGGCCGCTGCATGACCGACAGCGAGGGGCGGTATCGCTTCATGACGATCAAGCCCGGCGCCTACCCTTGGGGCAACCATCACAATGCCTGGCGGCCGAATCACATCCATCTGTCGCTGTTCGGCTCGACCTTCGCGAGCCGGCTCGTCACGCAGCTGTATTTCCCGGGCGATCCGTTGCTGGCACTCGACCCCATCTTCCTCGGCACGCCGGAGAAGGCCCGCGAGCGGCTGATCTCGAAGTTCACGCTCGATGTCACCGAACCGGGCTTTGCGCTCGGCTACGAGTTCAACATCGTGCTGCGCGGGCTTGCTGCCACGCCGATGGAGAAGTGAGCATGACGCCCGGACAAACCCCTTCGCAGACCGTCGGTCCGTTCTTCGCGTACGGCCTCACCGCCGAGCAGTACGGCTATCCTTTTACCAGCCTGTTCCCGCCGCGCGTCGCCGAACCCCGCGCAAGGGGCGAGCACATTCGTGTCACCGGTCGCCTGTTCGACGGCGAGGGCAAGACGATTCCGGACGCGATGGTCGAGATCGCGCACGTGGATGCGGAAGGCCGTCCGGTCACGTCGCGCGATACCGCGGTAGCCAGCGGGTTCCGCGGCTTCGGACGATGCGGCACGGGCACGTCTGCCGACCAGTCGTTCGAATTCCATACGATCAAGCCGGGCGTGGCAGCACCGGGCACCGCACCGCACATCAACGTGATCGTCACGATGCGCGGCCTGCTGGTGCATGCGTTCACACGGCTGTACTTCGAGGACGAGGCCGCCGCAAATGCCGCCGATCCGGTGCTGGCCAGCGTCCCCGCCGAACGCCGCGCCACGCTGATCGCGAAGCGGATCGCCCTGCCGGAAGGCGTCGAGTATCGCTTCGACATCCAGATGCAGGGCCCGAACGAAACCGTCTTTTTCGATCTTTGAATCCGGCCCCCTGCCCGCGCCGAACGGCACGGGCAGTTCGCCACCACGCTTGCAGAGGGTTTTCATGCGCGTACAGGTCGCCATCATCGGTGCGGGTCCGGCCGGACTCCTGCTGGGACAACTGCTGCATCGTGCCGGCATCGACACGATCGTCCTCGAGCAACGCAGCCAGGAGTACGTGCTCAGCCGCATTCGCGCGGGCGTGCTGGAACAAGGCACCGTCGACCTGCTCGATGAAGCCGGCGTCGGCGCCCGGGCCCATGCAGAGGGCCTGGTGCACGGCGGCTTCGAGCTGTGCTTCGGCAATGTCCGGCACCGCATCGACATGCACGGCCACACGGGCAAGAACGTGGTCGTCTACGGCCA
>CAIUGU010000172.1 GCA_903898785.1 uncultured Pseudomonadota bacterium
GCCGGTTGATTACGTCTGGATTCAGGATGTTGTCGGGCAGTTCTCCCTTGGCCACGTTCAGGATCCCCTGCATCAGTGAGACGTATGTCGCCCGTCCCGCTTGTCTGGTGGAACACATCCAGTGCGGGGTCAGAATCACATTATCCAGTTCCAGCAAGGGGCTGTCCTTCGGCAAGGGCTCCGTCTCAAATACATCAAGTCCGGCTCCGGCGATGCGGCGCTCCCGCAGCAGCCGGGTCAGGGCGTGCTCGTCCACCATCTCACCCCGCGCCACGTTCACGAAATACGCGCTGGCTTTCATCAGGCCCAGTTCGCGTTCGCCAAACATCCCCCTTGTGCGATTGTCCAGCCGGCCATGAAGGCTCACATAGTCCGATTCCTTCAGCACCTCATCAAGAGTGTCCTTCAGTTCGATGCCGGCTTCCTGCGCTCGGGCGGGATCGGCGTGCGGAGAATAGGCGATGAGCCGCATCCGGAACGGCGCGATCAGCCGGGCGAGCTCGAGCCCGGTCTTGCCCAGTCCGACTATACCCAGAGTCAGGCCCGCCAGGTCATCGCCGATCGCGTCTTTCTGTAGATCCCAGCGATGCTCCCGCACAATCCGCTGCTGCAGCGGAAAACGCTTGGACAAGGCCAGGATAAAAAACATCGCCGCCGAGGCGGTCGAATGGGTCATGCCGTGCGGCGTGTTGAACACGACCACGTCGTTCGCCGTGCAGGCCGCCAAGTCGATCTTGTCATACCCGATGCCCGCCCGTGCGATGGCCACCAGATGGGCGGCACCCTGCGCAAAGGCGTCCGCCTTAACGAACGGCCGGCAGATTACGAGCGTATTGGCCGAAGCCACATGATGCGGCTTGATCTCCATGGTATAAAGTCGCTCTTGGTAAGTCTGGTCGTTTGCCCTGGGCTGTTGGTCCTCCAAAAATCCGCACCGGATAAACGGTGCTGGCTGGAGCAAGTCCAGACCCACGTCATGGGTGAACTGTCCGTCAATTGTGCTCAGGTCTCCCGTAAACTTCAGATCAAAGATTCGCATGGTTTGATAGGTTCGGCGTGGTGTGGATACTGTTGAGAATCTGCTGCGTGACTTTGACCGGCGGTTGGGGCGTGCCGCCTGCATGGATCACCGCCAGCGGGGCGAGCAACAGGCCGAGGGTGAATAGGGTGGCTTGTTTCATGGCGGGGTGTTTCGTTTAGTGTCGCGATCGTTGGTCAGGAAATACATCCGGCCGTCCTCGGCACCACCGAGAAAATCGGACACGCCGTTGCCGTCAAAATCGACGACCGTCGGGCTTACGTCGTGGCCTTCGATGTTTCGGGTGGAAAGTGAGCGGGCGGGCGCGAACGTCCACGGGCCATTGCCGTCGCCCGTCTGGCGCATGACGTCGGCGTTCTTTGAGTTCACGAGCAGATCAAATCGGCCATCACCATCCCAGTCGGTGATACAGAGCTTCCGCCGGCCGCTGCCGCCCGCTCGACCACCATTCAGGCGGAGTGGCTGGCCAGCCTCGTTCAGAAACCAGCGCCGCGGCGGCAGGAGCACGAGCAAGCCGTCACGTTCCGCGCGTTCGAAGTAGGCCAGATAGCCCTCATGGTCGAGCACCGCAAGATCCACAAGCCCATCGTCGTTGAAGTCATGCACGAGAGGCGTCGTCCGCCACTGCGTGAGCAGCTTGGCGCCCAGAGGCTGTTTCCAGCCCCATGCGAGGCGCGGCTGATCGGCGGTCCAGGCCACTTTGATCGGCTTGGCTTCCGCCAGTTGGGGTTTCTGGCGAGTGCCGATGTTTTCGAGCCACGTGATCTCGCCCAGGATGCTGTTCAGCACGATGTCGGGCAGACCGTCGCCGTTCCAGTCGGCGACGCTAAAGGTCGTGTAGCCCCACTTGGCCTCGGCCGGACCCTGGATGCTGCCGTTGGGTCCGGCCATGATGCGGAAGAGATGTCCGCCGGCTTCCAGCCGCCGCGGGGCGGCCCACCGCGGGCTGGCGACGCCCGGCCCGCTCAGGTTCTCGAACCACTCGATGAAGCCCGCCGTGTTGCCCGACACGATGTCGTCGTCGCCATCGCCCTCCCAATCGACC
>CAIUGU010000173.1 GCA_903898785.1 uncultured Pseudomonadota bacterium
GTAGGCGACCGCCTCGCCGTAGCCGCCGAGCCAGGCATACTGATCGAGCACGACGGCCAGCTGGGCGCCGAACGTGGCGCCGCTCACGGCACCGGCCACGATGCCGATCAACGTGATGCCGATCTGCACCGTGGACAGGAAGCGCGTGGGTTCATCAGACAGCTTGAGGGCCGCCGCTGCGCCGCGCGAACCGCTTTCCGCGCGCTGCTTCAGGATGCCGCGACGTGACGAGACGATCGCCAGTTCGGACATCGCGAAAAAACCGTTCAGCAGGACCAGAGCCAGCAGCAGGGCGAGTTGCCAGTAGACCATACGCTCGTTGTCATCGAAGGCCGGGAGTCCCGGCCACCGACGAGGCTACGCGGCAGCCCCCGGGTTGTCCATGAACGGCCGCACCGCCCGATTCAGGTGCGCCGCGTCGAGGGTTGCGTAAGTGCCCGCGCGGGAAAGCATTGTGGCCGGGAAATGCTAGGATTGGTGCCGACACCAATGCTTGGTGAGGACACCTTGAGGATTGCAGTGAAGGTCGCCATCCGCACATCCGCGACACCCCGCTTCCAGGCCCGCCGGGTTCGCTGGCTCGGTTTCCTGCTTGGGTGCTCCGCGGTCTGCGGCCCAGCCGCCCACGCCGCCTGGTTCGAACGCACCGAAGACGGGATCATGGGGACGCGGATTGCCGTCGACCTGTGGGCGGACAACAACGCACTGGCCGACCAGGCGCTCGATCGGGTCTTCAGCGAGATGCGGCGCATCGACCAGTCGATGAGCACTTACAAGCCCGACAGCGAAGTCTCGCGCGTCAATGCCACGGCGGCGCAGGCGCCGGTCGTCATCTCCGCCGAGCTGTTCGACCTGCTGACGACGGCGGTGGAGTATTCGCGAATCACTGGCGGCGCCTTCGACATCACGTACGCCAGCGTGGGCTTCATGTACGATTTCCGCGGCCGCATCAAGCCGACGGACAAGGCCATTGCCGCCGCGCTGCCGACCGTCAATTACCGCTTCCTGGAGCTCGACAAGGCCAGGCGCACGATTCATTTTGCGCGGCCCGGGGTGCGCATCGACCTGGGCGGCATCGCGAAGGGGCATGCCGTCGACCGCGGCATTGCCATCCTGCAGCAGCTGAAGATCGAGCACGCGTCCGTCACGGCGGGAGGCGATACCCGCATCATCGGTGACCGCAGGGGGGCGCCTTGGGTGGTGGGGATCCGCCACCCCGACGACAAGGGCAAGGTGATTGCGCGGATTCCGCTCGTCGACACGGCCATTTCCACGTCCGGCGACTACGAGCGGTATTTCGACGAGAACGGCGTCCGGTATCATCACATCATCGACCCCGCCAGCGGGCATTCGGCGAGCAAGGTACGCAGCGCCACGATCCTGGCGGCGACGGCCACGCGCACGGACGGCCTGTCGAAGACGGCGTTCGTGCTGGGCGCTGAAAAGGCCATCGAGATCTACGACCGTCTGGGCGATGTCGATGCGATCCTGGTTACACCGGAAGGCAAGGTGTTGTATACGAAGGGCCTGGAAGCGCCCTGACGGGAAGAGAACGGCCTGCCGTTGTCGGCAGGATGGCCGCCGGCAAGGGGGGCGCGCAGCGACAGGATGGCCTGCCGGCAGGCCAGATCTGACCTGCTGGCCAAGTCAGCCCTCCTGCCGAAGGCCTACTTGTCGGAGACCTTTAGCCTCGCAGGGGCTTCCCGCCGACAGCAGCAGGCCGGTTTGATGTCTTAATTCGGACAAGCGGACGAAAACATAATGAAGAAAATTCTCTGGGGACTGGTTGCCATCGTCGGGGCGGTTGCGCTCGCCGGCGTCGCGTTCCTTCGCGGCGAATCGATCAACGCGCTGTGGCTCGTGGTCGCTGCGATCTGCGTCTATGCGATCGGCTATCGCTTCTACGCGGCGTGGATCGCGACCAAGGTGCTGATGGTCGATCCGTCGCGTCCCACTCCCGCGCAACGCCTCGAGAATGGCCGCGACTTCGTGCCGACGGATCGCTGGATCGTGTTCGGTCATCACTTCGCAGCGATCGCGGGTCCCGGCCCGCTCGTGGGTCCGACGCTCGCGGCCCAGTTCGGCTACCTGCCCGGAACGCTGTGGATCCTGGTCGGCGCGGTGCTCGGCGGCTGCGTGCAGGACATGACGATGCTGTTCATCTCGACTAGACGCAACGGCCGCAGCCTCGGGCAGATGGCCCGCGACGAACTCGGGCCCATCGGCGGTTTCGCAGCGCTGATCGGCACGCTCCTGATCATGATCATCCTGATCGCCGTGCTGGGGCTGGTCGTCGTCAACGCCATGCGCAACAGTCCCTGGGCGACCTCGACCGTGTTCGCGACCATCCCGATCGCAATCCTGATCGGCCTGTACCTGCGCACCCTCCGTCCGGGACGCGTGATCGAAGCGTCGCTGATCGGCTTTGTGCTGCTGCTGGCGGCAGTGTGGGGCGGCGGCTGGATCCAGAACGCGCCCGTGGTACGCGAATGGTTCAACTACGACGGCGTGCCGCTGGCGTGGTTCGTCATCGGCTATGGTTTCGTTGCCGCGATCCTGCCGGTATGGCTGCTGCTCGCGCCGCGCGACTACCTGTCGACGTTCCTGAAAATCGGGGTCGTGCTGCTGCTCGGCGCGGCGGTTTTCATCATGCGCCCCGAGATCCACATGCCGGCGATCACCCAGTTCGTGGATGGTACGGGGCCGGTCGTCGCGGGCAAGGTCTTTCCGTTCGTCTTCATCACCATTGCGTGTGGCGCCATCTCCGGCTTCCATGCGCTGATCTCGAGCGGCACCACCCCCAAACTGCTCGGCAACGAGCGCGACATCCGCCTGATCGGCTACGGTGCCATGGCGATGGAGTCATTCGTTGCCATCATGGCCATGATCGCCGCGACGCTGCTCGAGCCAGGCATCTACTTCGCCATCAACAGCCCTGCCGGCATCGTCGGTGCCACGGCGCAGCAGGCTGTCGCCACCATTTCCGGATGGGGATTCCCGGTCACGGTCGAACAGATGGATACGCTTGCCCGCGAGATGGGCGAGAGCACGCTGTTCGCGCGCACCGGTGGCGCGCCGTCGCTGGCGGTCGGCATGGCCAGCATTCTCGCGTCGGTGTTCGGCCAGGGGTTGCTCGCGTTGTGGTACCACTTCGCAATCATGTTCGAGGCCGTCTTCATCCTGACGACGGTCGATGCCGGCACGCGTGTCGGCCGGTTCATGCTGCAGGACCTGCTCGGCCAGGTGTGGGAGCCGCTGGGCCGCACATCGTGGTATCCCTCCGTCGTCATCTCGAGCGCACTGGTCGTGGCCGGGTGGGGGTACTTCCTCTATATCGGCGTCATCGACCCGAACGGCGGCGTCAACATCCTGTGGGCGTTGTTCGGCATCTCGAACCAGATGCTCGCCACCATCGCCTTGTGCGTCGTCACCGGCGTACTCATCAAGCAGGGCCGGGTACGCTACGCGTGGGTGACCGTGCTGCCCATGGCCTGGCTGGCCATCGTCACGACGACCGCTGCCTGGCAAAAGCTGCTGTCGAGCGATCCCCGGATCGGCTTCCTCGCAGGGGCCAATGACCTCGCCGCCAAGCTGGACGCAGGGACGCTGTCCGAGGCCGCTGCGCGCGCGGCCCCGCAGCTGATCTTCAACCAGCGGCTCGATGCCGCGCTGACCGTGTTCTTCGTGATCGTGCTCTGGGTGATCATCCTCGATACCGCGCGCGTCAGCTGGCGCTTCCTGCAGGGGCTCCCGGTGCCACCGTCGTCTGAAGTGCCGCACTCCCTCGGGGGCGCTGCAGCCGCAGGAGCCCGCACATGATTTCCAGGGTTGCCAACCGGTTACGCCTCGCCTGGGCATTCTTGAGGACGCTGGTGGGTGACGATGCCTACGACCGCTACCGGGCACACCAGCTGAGCTGCCACCCCGGCGAGCCGCCGCTCGACCGCAAGGCCCATTACCTCCTCCGACAGCAGGAGAAGTGGAGCGGGGTCAGCCGCTGTTGCTAGGCAGACCCTGCCGGGGTTCCCCGGCGGGCTTGTTCAGTTGATGGCCGGTCCCGAGTGGGCGTCCGGAGGGGCCGCCCGGGGGCGGGGACGCTGTGTATAATGCGCCGCCTCCCTTGTCCGACCCCCTGAACAGGAACACCGAAGATGGAATGGTTGATCTCGACCGCTGCCGCACAGGCCACGGCCCCCGCTGCGCAGGGCAACCCCCTCATGCAGATGGCACCCCTCGTGCTCATCTTCATCGTCTTCTATTTCCTGCTGATCCGTCCGCAGGCGAAGCGCGCCAAGGAACACAAGGCGTTGATCGCCTCGCTCAGCACGGGTGACGAGATCGTCACCGGCGGCGGCATCCTCGGCAAGGTCACGGAAGTCTCGGACCAGTTCCTGGTCGTGGAAGTGGCCGAAGGCGTCCGCGTGAAGGTCCAGCGCCACACGGTCACGCAGGTCCTGCCGAAGGGCTCAGTCAAGAGCGCCTGACGCGCCGCACGCACAGGCCGCCCCCATGTATCGTTTTCCCCTCTGGAAGCACCTGCTGGTCCTGGCCGTCCTGGTCGTGGCGGTGCTGTTCGCGTTGCCAAATGCGTTCGGCGAAGACCCGGCACTGCAGCTCTCCCGCGATGATCGAGCGGCCATGGACGACGCAAGCCAGCAGCGGGTGCTCGGCATCCTGTCGGCAGCCGCCATTCCCGTCGCCGCCTCGCACATCGAGGAAGACCGGCTGGTCATCCGCTTGCCTCTCGTCGACCAGCAACTGAAGGCACGCGACGCGATCCTCGACGCTTCGGGCTCGGATTACCTGGTCGCATTGACGAACGCGCCGCGCACGCCGGCCTGGCTGCGCAACCTGGGATTCCGCCCGATGAGCCTCGGTCTCGACCTGCGCGGCGGCGTGTACTTCATGTACGAGGTCGACGTTCAGGGCGCAGTGCGGCAGCTGCTCGACAGGCTCGACCGTGACTACCGCACCCTGCTGCGGGACCAGCGCATCCCGTATACGAACATCGCTGTCGACGGCAACACGCTGCGCGTCGTCCTCCGCCAGGAATCGGACGTGCCCGCAGCCATCAAGGCGATGCAGGGGCAGGACACCACGCTGACGGTGTCGCGTGACGCCGGGGCGACCGAACCCACGATCCTCGTCCAGCTGACGCCCGACCAGGTGAAGCTGCGCCAGGACTTCGCGATCCAGCAGAACATCACCACGATGCGCAATCGCGTGAATGAACTCGGCGTCTCCGAGCCGATCGTGGCGCGGCAAGGCGTCGATCGCATCGTCATCCAGCTGCCAGGCGTGCAGGATCCCAATGAAGCCATCCGCGTGCTCGGTGCGACGGCCACGCTCGAGTTCCGGCTCGTCGACGAAGTGAACGATCCGTACGAAGCCGAGCGCACCAAGCGGGCGCCCCTCGGCACCAAGCTCTACCAGCGCCGCGAAGGCGGGCCGGTGCTCCTCAAGCGCGACATCATCGCGTCCGGCGACCAGCTCACGGATGCGAGCAGCGCGTTCGTCGACGGGCAGCCTGCCGTCAGCGTGCAGCTTGATTCGGCGGCCGGCGCGAACATGCTGAAGACCACCACCGAGAACCTCGGCAAGCCGATGGCCGTGGTCTACATCGAGAAGAAGCGGCTGCTCGAAGGCGAGCGCTGCACCGGGCAGCGCGTGGCTAGCGAGTGCACCGAGGAAGAGGTGATCAGCGTTGCCACCATCCGTGGCGTGTTCTCGTCCAGTTTCCAGATCACCGGCCTGCTGTCGTCCGAGGCCAGCGAGCTGGCCCTGCTGCTGCGCGCCGGATCCCTTGCGACGCCGCAGTACATCGTCGAGCAGCGCACAGTCGGCCCGAGCCTCGGCCAGGACAACGTGAACGCCGGCTTCCTCGCCATGGTCATCGGCATGGCGCTGACGTTCGCCTTCATGATCGTGTATTACACCGGCTTCGGCGTCATCGCCTGCCTCGTGCTCGTTTCGAACGTGGTGCTGCTCGTGGCGGCCATGTCGATGATGCAGGCATCCCTGTCGTTGCCGGGCATCGCCGGCATCGTGCTGACCATCGGCATGGCGGCGGACGCCAACGTGCTGATCTACGAGCGCATCCGTGAGGAGCTGCGCATCGGGAATTCGCCGCACGCCGCCATCAATGCCGGTTTCGACAAGGCGTTCTCCGCGATCGCGGACTCGAACGTGACCACGCTCATCGCGGGCATCGTGCTGTTCGCGTTCGGCACGGGCCCGATCAAGGGCTTCGCCGTCACGCTGATCATCGGCATCGCCACGTCGCTGTTCACGGCGATCCTGGGCAGCCGTTCGCTCATCGACCTCATCTGGGGTCGTCGCCGCAAGCTTGCCAGCTTGCCGGTCTAGGTTCCCCGGAGAAGCCGCCATGGAATTCTTCAAGAAGACACCGACCATTCGGTTCATGGCGAATCGCCGCTGGTTCTACGGCCTCTCCGCCATCATGATGATCGCGACGCTGGCGCTGCTGCTCACGCGTGGCCTGAACTTCGGCATTGATTTCACGGGCGGCGTGGTGCTCGAGATCGCCTATCCGCAAAGCGCGGATCTCGACCAGGCGCGTGAAGCGGTGGCTGCGGCCGGCTTCCCGGAAGCGCAGATCCAGAACTTCGGGACCACCCGCGACATCATGGTCCGCGTGCTGCCCCAGGAGAACCAGGACGTCGTGCAGGTCGGCAATCGCATCGCCGAAGCCCTGCGGACCGTCGAGCCCGGCATCGAATTGCGGCGGACAGAGGTGGTCGGGCCGCAGGTGGGTGAGGAACTCGCCGAGCAGGGTGGCCTCGCCATGCTGTTCACGTTCCTGATGATCCTGATCTACGTGGGCTTCCGCTTCGAGAAGAAGATGGGACTGTCGGCCGTGCTCGGCGCCATCCACGATCCCATCGTCATCCTGGGTTTCTTCTCGCTGACCCAGTTGCCGTTCGACCTCTCCGTGCTTGCAGCGGTGCTTGCCGTGATCGGCTATTCGCTGAACGACACCGTCGTGGTGTTCGACCGCGTCCGCGAGGTCTTCATCTCGACCCGCAAGGCCGAGCCTGCGGAAATGCTGGACCTGGCTGTCAACCAGACGCTGTCGCGCACGTTGATGACCAGCTTCGCGACGCTGTTCGTCGTGGGCTCGCTGTACCTTTTCGGGGGCGAGGCACTCAAGGGATTCTCGATCGCCATCATCGTGGGCGTCATCGTGGGCACGTTCTCGTCGATCTTCGTGGCCGGCGCGCTCGCGCTCGACATGAAGCTCAAGCCCACCGACCTGATGCCCCCGGTGCGGGACGACAAGGAACTCGACGCCATTCCGTAGGCAGGCGCCTGCCGATGACGGCCGGGCGGCAGTAATGGGCATCTTTTCTGCGGCCGGACGACTTCGCCCGCGCCGAACTCGCCTCCCGATGGCATCCCGCGCTCGACAGTCTTTCGTCCTCTGATATCTTCTCGCCATGACCTACTTCGTCTGGGCCGGCTTCTTCGCCATCTACATCGCGCTGCTCGCGCTCGATCTCGGGATCCTGCACCGCGAATCCAGGGTCCTCAGCGTCAAGCAGGCGATCGGCTGGACGGTGGTCTGGATCATCGTGGCGCTGTCTTTCAGCCTGCTGGTCTACGGGCTCTACGAACACCAGTGGCTCGGCTGGGCAACGGCCGCCGACGCGCCCGGCGGCAGGGATGCGGTCATCCAGTTCGTCACGGGCTACCTGCTCGAGTGGACGCTGTCCGTTGACAACATCTTCGTCATCGCCGTGATCTTCGCGTACATGAAGGTGCCGGTGGCGTACCAGTACCGGGTGCTGTTCTGGGGCATCGTGGGCGCCATTGCGCTGCGCGGCGCGATGATTGCGGTCGGCGCAGCGCTGATCAGCGCCTTCGACTGGACCTTCTACCTGTTCGGCGCCATCCTGTTGGTATCCGCCGCCAAGCTGTTGCGGCCCGAGGAAGAATACGACCCGGCCAAGAGCCTGCTGGTACGCATCGCGAGGCGGATCTACCCCGTCACCGACGAACTCGACGGCGACCGGTTCTTCACGCGCGTCAACGGAGCCAGGGCGGCGACGCCGCTCTTCGTGACGCTGCTGTTCGTCGACTTTGCCGACGTCGTCTTCGCAGTGGATTCCATCCCGGCCATCTTTGCCGTCACGCAGGACCCGTTCCTGGTCTTCACGTCGAACGCCTTTGCCATCCTCGGCCTGCGGTCGCTTTATTTCGCGGTGGCCGGCCTGATGGCGATGTTCCGCTACATCAAGGTCAGCCTGGTGTTCATCCTCGGCTTTGTCGGCATCAAGATGATGCTGCATCACCATTTCCAGATCCCGAACCTGCTGTCGCTGCTGGTGATCGTCAGTTTCCTCGGCATCGGCATCCTGGCGTCGGTGTGGGTGTCGCGGGGCGGGCATGCCTCCAGCAAGAACATGCTGGAGGGCGAGGGCCCGGGCGAGGGCCTGTGAGCGGATCCTGTCCGATAACTTGAACGGAGATGGTGATGGAACTGCTTGTCGATCCGCAGGTCTGGCTGGCCTTTGCAACGCTGACGGCGCTCGAGATCGTTCTCGGCATCGACAACATCATCTTCATCTCGATCCTGGTCGGGCGCCTGCCGCCAGAACAGCGGGCCCGCGGCCGCACCATTGGCCTCGCGCTCGCGATGATCACCCGTATCCTGCTGCTGCTGTCGATTACCTGGGTGATGAGCCTGGGGGCGGCGCTCTTCACGGTCATGGACAAGGGCTTCTCCGGGCGTGACCTGATCCTGATCGGCGGCGGCCTCTTCCTGCTCGCGAAGAGCACGCTCGAGATCCACACGAGCCTTGAAGGCCACGAGAGCGAGCATGCCGTCGGCGCGGTGCGGGCCACGTTCCTCAGCGTCATCACGCAGATCGCGATCATCGACATCGTGTTTTCGCTGGATTCGGTGATCACCGCGGTCGGCATGGTGGACCATGTCGAGGTCATGATCGCTGCGGTCATCGTGGCCGTGCTGGTGATGATGTTCCTTGCCGGGCCGATCTCCAATTTCGTCGACCGGCATCCGACCATCAAGATGCTCGCGCTCTCGTTCCTCATCCTGATCGGCGTGGCGCTCGTCGGCGAGGGCTTCGGCTTCCATATCCCGAAGGGCTACGTGTATTTTGCCATGGCCTTCTCGGTGGCGGTCGAGATGCTCAATATCCGCATCCGCGGCAAGAAGCGCGACGAGCCCGTCAAGCTGCGCAAGATGATCGACGACGACCTGCCGCCCGCCGCGTAGGGCATCCCGGCGCAATCCGGTGGACTTGTGGCCGGAGATGCGCCGCTCCGGTTCCGGTCCCCGATGTGCTGCCGTGATGCGGCACCTCGTTACGGCTGCCCCGGGCCAGTGCCGGGGTGCGCCGGCACCATCGCCTCTGTCGCAGGCGGGCATCGTCGCTTCCGCCAGTCCTTTCGTCCTGCAGCCTGCCACCGTATGATCGGTGCAGCTTCAACCGAGGGCACTTCATGAACTGGCGCATCAAGTCTCTGGATGATTCGTTGGCGCTCGCCGCAAAGCGGGGCCTGCATCGTTCGCTTGGCGCGTTCCAGTTGATGATGCTCGGGGTCGGTGCCGTCATCGGGACCGGCATCTTCGTGCTCACCGCGGAGGCTGCGCAGAAGGCAGGTCCGGGGATGATGCTGTCCTTCGTGATCGCAGCCTTCGTCTGCGCGGTGACTGCGCTGTGCTACGCCGAGCTCTCTTCGATGGTGCCCGTATCGGGCTCTGCCTACACGTATTCCTATTCCGTGCTGGGCGAGGCAGTCGCGTGGATCGTCGGCTGGGCGTTGATCCTCGAATATGCCGTTGCGGCCAGTGCGGTGTCCGTCGGCTGGTCCAACAATGTCGTTCCCCTTGTCGAGCGCTCGTTCGGCATCGACATCCCGGCGGCATTGAGCCACGGGCTTTACTCGGGCACGGAGGGTGGCCTGATCAACCTGCCAGCCGTCTGCATCGCGATGCTGGTGACATGGCTGCTGCTGATCGGTACTCGCGAAAGCGCGCGCGTCAATGCCGTGCTCGTGTCGATCAAGATCGTCGCGCTGATCATCTTCGTCATGCTGTCCGTGCCGGTAATGCAGATGGAGAACTTCGAGCCGTTTGCGCCGCTGGGATTCGGCGGCATCAGTGCAGCAGCAGCGTCGATCTTCTTTGCATACGTGGGTTTCGATGCGGTGTCGACCGCCGCCGAGGAAACCAAGAACCCCCAGCGCAACCTGCCGCTCGGGATCATCGGCAGCCTCGTGATTTGCACGATCTTTTACCTGCTGGTGGCCGCCGGAGCGATCGGTTCCATCGGTGCGCAGCCGATCATGGATGCAGCAGGCGCCGGCCTGGCCCCGGGGAGCAAGGAAATGGGCGCCGCCTGTGCTCTGGCTGTCAATTCGGGCGCGCTGGCATGCAGCGGTGAACCACTGGCCCATGTGCTGCGCGAGATCGGCTGGGAGAAGGTCTCGAGGCTGATCGGCCTTGCGGCCTTCCTCGCATTGCCGTCGGTGATCCTCATGATGCTGTTCGGTCAGACCCGGATCTTCTTCGCCATGTCGCGCGACAGGCTGCTGCCGGACGTGCTGAGCCGGGTGCACCCGAAGTACAACACGCCGCATGTTGTCACGCTGATCACGGGCGCGTTCGTGACGGTGGCGGCGGCCTTCTTCCCGGTCGGCAAACTGGCTGATATCTCGAACAGCGGCACGTTGTTCGCGTTCTTCACGGTGGCGTTCGGTGTCATGGCGCTCCGGAGGACCGACCCTTCCAGGGTACGTCATTTCCGCACGCCCTTCGTCTTCGTGGTGGGGCCGCTCGCGCTGCTCGGGTGCGCGTACCTGTTCTTCTCGCTGTCGCTTTACACCCAGCTGCTGTTCCTGGCCTGGACCGTGTTCGGCCTGCTGATCTACGCGTTCTACGGGTACAAGCGCAGCCCGTACGCCGTGCCTAAGGAATAGGGGACGCAAGGCCCTCAGGCGTTGCGTAATTCCGCGGGCACGAACGGCTTCAGCAGTTCCACGAGCGCCGGGTAGACCTTGGGCGTGCCGGCGATGACATGGCCGCCCTGGTTGTACTCGCCCCCCGTCATGGTGCCGATCAGGCCGCCGGCCTCCGTGATCAGCAGCGTGCCCGCCGCCGTATCCCACGGAGCGAGGCCCATTTCCCAGAAGCCGTCGAGACGCCCGGCCGCCACGTAGGCGAGGTCGAGCGCGGCGGCGCCGGCACGGCGGCAGCCGGCCGTGTTCTGCGTGGCGGCACGGAACATGTTGATGTATTCCTCGAGCCACTGGCTGTTTTCGCGATAAGGAAAGCCGGTGCCGATCAGCGACCCTTCAAGGCCCACCTGGCGGCTCACGCGGATGCGTCGGCCATCGAGCTGCGCGCCGTCGCCGCGCGACGCGGTGAAGAGTTCCTGGCGCAGCGGGTCGTAGACGACGGCATGCTCGATGCGGCCGCGGCGCTGCAGGGCCAGCGAGACGGCGAACTGCGGGAAGCCGTGCAGGAAGTTGGTGGTGCCGTCGAGGGGGTCGACGATCCACAGGAACTCGTCATCGCCCGAGCGGCCGCTTTCCTCGGCCAGGAAGCCGTGGTTCGGGTAGCTCTGCCGAATCGTCGAAATGATTTCCTGCTCTGCCAGGTGGTCGATTTCGGTGACGAAATCGTTCTTGCCCTTGGGTCTGACTTCGAGGTTCTGCACCCGGTTCAGGTTGCGGAAAATGACGTCACCGGCACGGCGGGCGGCCTTGACGGCAAGATTGAGCATCGGCTGCATGGAATCCTCGAAGCGGTGTTGGCAAAGAGCGCAGGGCGCGCGGCCCTCGGGAGGCGGGTAGGATAGCAGGAGAGAGGCAATGGCTGGAGGCTTGCGGCCGGAGGCTGGAGCGTCCATCCCCGGATGGGGCACACTTCATGGTGCCGCTCAGAATCGATTCTTGCCCCGGTCCCCAGCCCCCAGCCCCTTCCGCCATGCCCCTCCCCATCCGCATCGTCCTGGTCGAAACCAGCCACCCCGGCAATATCGGGGCCGCCGCCCGTGCCATGAAGAACATGGGCCTCAAGGAATTGCACCTGGTGAGCCCGCGGATCTTTCCCGATGCCGAGGCCACCGCACGCGCCTCCGGGGCGGATGACGTGCTGCAGTCGGCAACGGTGCATGACAGCCTCGATTCCGCGATTGCCGATTGCGGCCTCGTGGTCGGCACCAGTTCGCGGCATCGGCACCTGCCCTGGGACCTCGTGGAGCCGCGCGAGTGTGCCCAGCGCGTGGTGACCGCCGCGCAGGTCAAGCCGGTGGCGTTGCTGTTCGGCTCGGAGCGCATCGGGCTCACGAACGATACGCTGATGAGGTGCAACCTGCTCGTGACCATCCCGACGGATTCGGCCTACAGCTCGCTCAATGTCGCGATGGCCGTGCAGCTCGTGACCTATGAGCTCTGGATGGCGTTGCGGCCTGGCGCGCCGCCCCCGCGCGAGCGCGACGTTCCCCTCGCGACCGCCGACGAAATGGCACGGCTCTACCAGCACATCGAGGAGGTGCTGGCGGAGATCGACTTCCGCGACAGGACCGGCGGCGGCTTCCTGATGGCGCGCATCCGGCGCCTGTTCAATCGGGCACAGGTGGACCAGAACGAGCTCAATATCCTGCGTGGTATCCTGACTGCAGTGCAGTCCCGCCGCAGGATTGCCGGTTCCAAGTCAGTCACCGGAAAGTCCGGAAGCAACTCATGACGACCGCCGCAGCGCCTGGCACCTCGTCCGTGTACCTCGACTATGCGGCCACCACGCCGGTCGATCCGCGAGTGGCAGCCCTCATGTGCGAGTGCCTGCAGTCGCACGACCTCTGCGGCAATCCTTCATCGACAGGCCACGCGTTCGGACGCCGTGCACGTGCGCTGGTGGAATCTGCGCGCCGCCAGGTGGCCCAGCTCCTGAATGCACGTCCGGAAACGATCGTCTGGACATCGGGAGCCACCGAGTCCAACAACCTCGCATTGCTCGGTGCGGCGCGTTTCAACGCGTCTCGCGGCAAGCACATCGTGTCTGCCCGCACGGAGCACAAGGCAGTGCTCGATCCCTTGAAGCGCCTGGAGCGCGAGGGATTCTCGGTCACGTATCTCACGCCTGACCGCGGCGGCATCGTGCACCCGGAGCAGGTGGTCGAGGCGCTGCGCCCCGACACCTTGCTGGTGTCGCTGATGCATGTGAACAACGAAACGGGCGTCGTGCAGGATATCGGCGCCGTCGGCGCGGCTTGCCGGCAGCGGGGCATCCTGTTCCATGTCGATGCGGCCCAGAGCGCCGGCAAGGTGCCCATCGATGTGGAAGCGCTTGGCGTGGACCTGATGTCGCTGACGGCACACAAGGTCTACGGACCGAAGGGAGTGGGGGCGCTGTACCTGCGTCGTCGTCCGCCCCTGGGTCTCACGCCGCTGATCGAGGGCGGTGGCCAGGAAGGAGGCCTCCGGTCGGGCACGCTCGCCACGCACCAGATTGCCGGCATGGGGCTCGCGTTCGAGCTGGCTGCCAGCGAAGGCGCTGCCGACAGCGCACGCGTGGCCGCGTTGCGCGAACGCTTGTGGCAGGGGATCGGCACCGTTGGCGGCGTGCGCCTGAACGGGCATCCGCAGCAGCGGATCGCCGGTGTACTCAATGTCGCCTTCAGCGATGTCGAGGGCGAGAGCCTGCAATTCAGCTTGCGCGACCTGGCGGTGTCTGCCGGCGCGGCGTGTTCCTCGGAGTCGGAAGAGCCTTCGTACGTGCTGCGTGCACTGGGCCTCAGCGATGCGGAGGCCCGCAGCTCGCTGCGGTTCAGCCTCGGGCGCTTCAGCACCGAGGCCGATGTCGATTTCGCGATCGGGTGCGTGCGGCGCGAGGTGCCCCGCCTCCGCGGATTGGCGCCGGGTGCAGCGGCCCCCGCATCGTAGCCCCCATGACTGCGGAGTCCGCTCTTTCCGTCACGTCGCCTGACTACAGCGTGCTGGTCGTCGACCATTTCCATCGCCCGCGCAATGCGGGTGAGTTCCCGCCGGGTCCGGGCATCCGCCGGACCCAGGCAGGGAACCGGCAGGCCGGTGCGGAGGTCTCCTTGAGCGTACGGATTGCCGGCGACACCGTGGCCGAGGTCCGCTTCCAGGCCTTCGGATGCCCCCATTTCCTGGCGGCCACCTCGCTGGCCACGGAGCGGCTGGCGGGCATGCCGGTAGAGGCGCTCGGACGGTGGACGGCCGGCGAGCTGGGCCGGGAGCTCGGCGTGCCGGTTGAAAAACGCGGGCGACTCCTCATTCTCGAAGATGCTGTTCGTGCGGCGGCGCAATAGTCGAAAACATCGGTGTATATTCGAGCTTATGGCGATATCACTCACTGCTTCAGCTGCCAACCGGGTCCGGGCCTTCCTCGCTAACCGCGGGAAGGGCGTGGGGTTGCGTCTCGGGGTCAAGCAGACCGGCTGTTCCGGCTACGCCTACGTCGTCAATTACGCCGAATCGATCGAGAACAACGACGTCGTGTTCGACAACCAGGGCGTCAAGGTCATCGTCGACCGGGAGAGCCTCGGTTACATCGACGGCACCGAGGTCGATTTCGTCAAGGAGGGCCTGAACGAGGCCTTCCGTTTCCGGAATCCCAACATCAAGGGCGAATGCGGCTGCGGCGAAAGCTTTACGGTCTGAGGCCCTCGGCCTCAGACTGGAAGCTGGAAGAGCAAGTATCACTGGTAGCCTCTGGCTCCGGCCCCTAGTCCTAACTCCTTATTCCAGCTGACTTTTCTCTGTCTCGCTGCCCCGAGCGAGACGGCTCTGCTGCCCCTGACCAGCCTTCGTGGCCCTCGCCACCGAAGATGGCGCTTGCCTCCGGCCCTCCGGAAACGTCGACCTGGTGCGGGCCCCTTCGCTCGTTCACGCCTGACCCCAAGCTAACAGGTTGCTGCAAAAGGGTTTTGCCGCATCCGGTTAGCAGGTAAACTTCGCGGCTCGAAAATCCGTGCCCGGCGCTTAACGGTACTCGGGTTCCCCTTCATTCCCGAGGGACCCGGCCTCTTCGCGCCGGTCTGTTTCCCACCACTGGCCGTCACTGGCCACTTAAGTTTAAGGATCGCAAAGTCCATGGCGCTCGAACGCACCCTGTCCATCGTCAAGCCCGACGGCGTAAAGAAGAACCTCATCGGCGCGGTCTACAGCCGCTTCGAGAAGGCCGGCCTGCAGATCATCGCGGCCCGCATGATCAACCTCTCGCAGAAACAGGCCGAAGGCTTTTATGCTGTCCACCGCGAGCGCCCGTTCTTCAAGGACCTCGTCAAGTACATGACGTCGGGCCCGGTGATCGTGCAGGTGCTTGAGGGCGAGAACGCCGTGCTGAAGCACCGCGACCTCATGGGCGCCACGGATCCTAAGAAGGCGGCTCCGGGCACGATCCGCGCCGATTTCGCGAGCAGCATCGAAGAGAACGTGGTGCACGGTTCCGACA
>CAIUGU010000174.1 GCA_903898785.1 uncultured Pseudomonadota bacterium
CGTTTCTAGCGGGTTGACGCCCGTCTCTACGGGTGGCCAGCCTCCACTTTGGCAGGGTGGTTTTGCTGGCATGCAGCAATGCTGCGCCGCCCCTGTCTGCCTGCAAACCCCGTTGATGAGGATTCCCCGCCATGGTGCGTATTCACGAGCAACGGCAGAGTTCCTCTGCACGCTGGACACTGCTGCAGCGGCATTGCATTGAACGGGAATGCCGCGATGCCGGGACTGCCACCAGCCGCGAGGCATGGAACCACTTGTTGATATTGCAGTAATCGAGGAGTGACAAGATGAAGATGCATCGTTTGCGCGCATTGGCCGCAACGCTGGCGGTAGCGGTTGCGGTACCCGCGATCGCGCACCATTCGTTCGTGGCCCAGTACGACCCTGCGAAGCCCGCGACGCGGTCTGGCAAGGTGACGAAGGTCGAATGGACGAACCCGCATGCCCGTTTCTACATGGACGTGGCCGGAGCGGACGGCAAGGTGGGCAACTGGCACGTTGAGCTCGGCAGCCCGAACACCTTGCTGCGCTACGCCTGGAAGCGCGACACGCTGAAGGTGGGCGACGAGGTGACGGTGGAGGGGTTCCTGGCCCGCGACGGGTCTGACCTGATCAACGCGAAGACCGTCAAGTTCAAGGACGGCCGCGAAGTCAACGCCGGCTCGTCGTCGGACCTGACCGATACCCGCTGAAGGCGAGCCGGCCTCGGCCTGAAAAAATAGCCCTACCTGCCGGAGTTCTTGGGATACACTTTCACTGGAACTCCGGCTCCGTTTAACTCAAAGGAGAGCGTCATGCCAGACGCCGGCATTACTGCCTTCGCTGATTGGATTGCAACCACGTCGCTGAGTCACCTCATAGCGCAGAAGCTGTGGGCGATTCCGGCCATCCAGTCGGTCCATATCATGTCCCTCGCGATCGTGTTTTCGTCGGCGCTGGTCGTGGACTTCCGCATGCTCGGGCTGATGAGCACCGGCCAGCCGCTGTCGGCCATTGCCCGTCGTTTCCTGCCGGGTGTGTGGATCGCTCTCATTTTCGCCACTATTTCCGGACTGCTGCTCCTGATCGCCGAACCGGTGCGGTCGCTGCCGACCTGGGAGTTCCAGGGCAAGATGTTGAGCCTGCTCTGCGTCATCATCCTGACGCTCTCGTTCCAGAAGCTGATCGCCGCGCGGGCGCCGGCCTGGGACGCAATGCCGGGCGTGCCTGCGGGCGCCAAGCTCGCAGCTCTGGTTTCCATCGTCCTTTGGATCCTGATCATCTTTGGTGGCCGCTGGATTGCCTATCACGCCGGATAAGGCGACAGGCAACCGAGGTTCCACAGGCTGATCCGTACCCTCCCGAGAACAACAATCATGTCAATCACCGAGTTTCTGCAGGCGCTGGAAAGCACGGCTTTTGCCACTGCCGTTCGCGAAGGCGCAATCCTGTTTCCGTTCGCCGAGTCCCTCCACGTGGTCGCGCTGGCTTTCGTCATCGGTACCGTGGTCTTCGTGGACCTGCGGTTGCTGGGGCTGGCCTCGCGCAACCAGCCCGTCACGCGGCTCACCAACGACCTGCTGCCGTGGACGTGGGGCGCGTTCGTGCTTGCGGCGATCACCGGCCTGTCGCTGTTTTCATCGACGCCGGAGCGTTACTTCACGAACACCTTCTTCCGCTGGAAGTTCTTCTTCATGTTCCTCGCGGGCGTGAACATGCTCGTGTTCCACTTCGTCACGCAGAAGAACGTGAAGGAATGGGACAACGATCCGGTGCCGCCGACTCCCGCCAGGGTGGCTGGTGCGCTGTCCATCCTGTTCTGGGCTTGCGTCATCGTCTTCGGTCGCTGGGTCGGCTTCACGCTCTGACGCTGCGACGCATGGGGTAGCCGGCTCGCCGGCAGGAAGGGGCAGGGGAGGCGCGTGCGCAGCCCCTGCCCCTTCGTCGTTTGTTGCCCTCCCATTTGTCCGAACCCGAAGTTGCGCCGACGTCGGGGACGCGCAGCTCGCTCGATCGTGCAACGAGTTGGCACAGGCAACTCGGAGCTACTCGGCCACGATCGGCCGGCCGGTCCGATGCTGCGCGCCAGCATGGAAGGGCCGCGGCGATTCCAAAGACAAGCGCAATGAGTTAACATGTTAACTGCTACTGGCGCAGGAACGTGCAGCGCATGCCGCACCCGGGTCTGCCTCTTGGTGGGTCCGTGAGCGCGGTTGCGGGGTATTCCCGTCCTCCTGATGCAGTCATCGTGCCTATAAGTCAGCGTGAGGATCGCTCGGCGTCGCGCGTATTGGATTTCATAGGCACGGGGGGGGCGTGGCGTGTTGTTGCGCCGCAAGAGAGAGCTTGGCCTCAGCTGCTCGCGCTTCTGTGTAGAAATCGGAAGGCCTAGTATCTTGGCCAACGGCGAGACGGACCCGCAAGAGTCCGCAGTGCACGCATAGGGGGTTTCAGTTCATGCCCATCAAGTTGCCACCCGGCATCAGTGCCGCGACGTTCGCCGAGGCCGTCAAGGAATTCCAGGCTGCCGTCGGCGCGGACTGGGTTTTCACCAGCGAGGAAGACCTCGACACCTACCGTGACGCGTACTCCATCAGCTGGGGCCACAACGACGAGTACCTCGCGTCCGCGGCAGTCGCGCCTGACACCGTCGAGCAGGTGCAGGCCGTGGTGCGCATCGCCAACAAGTACAAGCTCCCGCTGTACGCGATCTCGACCGGCAAGAACCTGACCTACGGCGGTTCCGCCCCGACGTACTCGGGCAGCGTCGTCGTCGACCTGAAGCGCATGAAGCGGGTCTTGCAGGTTGACGACAAGCGCAACTTCGCGCTGGTCGAACCCGGGTGTTCCTATTACGACCTCTACCAGCACATCAAGGATCGCGGGCTCAAGGTCTGGATCGACTGCCCGGATCCGGGCTGGGGCAGCCCGATCGGCAACGCGCTCGATCACGGCATCGGCTACACGGCGAGCCCGTTCCGCGATCACTGGGGTTCGCATTGCGGCATGGAGGTCGTGCTGCCGAACGGCGAGATCATGCGGACCGGCATGGGCGCATCGCCCACGTCCGACACCTGGCAGGAGTACAAGTACGGCGTCGGCCCGCATGTCGACGGCCTGTTCGCGCAGGGCAACTTCGGCATCGTGACGAAGATGGGCTTCTGGCTGTTCCCGCAACCGGAATCGTGGATGACGGGCACGGTGCATGTGCCGAAGTACAGCGACTACAGCGCGCTGGTCGACCACTGCAACTATCTTGAGGATGCCCACCTGGCCACCGGCCAGACGATCTACGGCAGCAACCTCGGCGGGCCGGGCGTCCTCGCCACACCGGAATACCGTGCCCTGATGGCGAACGGCTGGCCGACGGCCGAACAGCTCGATGCCTACGCTGCGCAGCGCAGGGTGCCGGCATGGCGCGCCAAGCTGCAGTTCTACGGCCCGGAAAAGGCGGTGCGTGCGTCATGGGCCTACGCGCAGCGACGGATCTCCGCGGCCATCCCCGGCGCGACGTTTACCGACATCGAGTTCTCGACGCTACCGTTGTCGCCGGCGCAGGAAAAGACGCATCACCTCGTCAATTTCGGCATCCCGAACATGGCGATCTTCCAGATCATGGCGCGGCCGCCCGCCGGACCGCAGAACGCCAACCCCTATGACGGCCATACGGACTTCTTCGCGGTCGTGTCCCGCTCCGGTCCGGAAGTCTTCCGCGCGATGAAGGCCGTCTACGATATCCAGAAGGAGCTGAAGATAGATCCGGTCTCCGCGACGCCGTTCGCGTCGCCCGTGACGTGGCAGCACAAGGTGTTCTTCATGGGAGCCGGGGGCGTCGGCAACCAGCGCGGCGACGTGGAACACAATCGCCGGATGCGCGCGCTCTATGCGGCGTACATCGAAAAGATGGCGGCTGCAGGATTCCCCGCGTACCGCACGAACCCGGGCGCGCAGGACCTGCTCGTCAAGCAGTTCTCGTTCAACAACAACGCGCTGCTCAGGTTCCAGGAGGCGCTGAAAGACGCCGTCGATCCCAACGGCATCATGGCCCCGGGACGGTACGGCGTCTGGCCGAAGAAGCTGCGGGGCAAGCAGGCATGAAGACGGCCATGAAAGCACTCATTGCGGTGGCCGGTACCGTCGTTGCCCTGTCGGGGATGGCCGGGTCGGCATTCGCGGCGGACGCCGCGCAGCTCGCGCTCGGCAAGGAAAAATACGAGTACTGGTGCGCCACCTGCCATGCGGACGGTCCGCGCGAGAACGGTCGCCTGCTGCCGGGCACGGCGTCGCTGGCGGCCAAGTACGGCAGTTCACGGCCCGCCGCACTGGAGGCCCGCACCGACCTGCTGTCGCCTTATGTGGAGCTCGTGATCCGCAAGGGTATGGAAGGCATGCCGTTCTTCCGCAAGACGGAGATTTCGGATGCGGAGATGCAGGCCATCGGGGCCTACCTCTCGCGGAACACGAAGCAGTAGCCTGACGATGGCGCGGCGGCCGGCAGTGGCCGGTTGCCAAGCGAATTCAATTGAAGTTTTCGAGCAGGGGGAGTTGCAGATGCCCATCAAGTTGCCGCCGGGGATCAGCGCCAGCACGCACGCGTCTGCCGTCAGGGAGTTCCAGCGCGTCGTCGGCGCCGAGTGGATCTTCACGAGCGAAGAGGACCTGGATACCTATCGCGATGCCTACTCCATCCGCTGGGGTCACGATGACGAATACCTTGCTTCCGCCGCGGTCGCCCCGAAGAGCGTCGAGGAAG